>NZ_CP022412.2:609440-914160 GCF_002222615.2 Bacteroides caccae
CCCAGTTATTCATCATTTCCCACAATCCGCGTATTTCCGGGTCACCGGCTTCCCACTTCACCAACATTTCACGAGCTTCCTGCATCAAGGGAGAAGCAGCTTCCGCTTTCGCCTTAGCTTCATCCTCACTCATTCCCTGTGCCGCAAACTCAGTCATAAGTTCCTTTACCTCCGCTTTATAATGCTTATCGAAAGATACATAATAATCGCCAACGAGGTGGTCACCTTTTTTGCCGGAAGTTTCCGGGGTTTCACCGTTTCCATATTTCTTCCATGCCAGCATGGATTTACAGATATGGATACCACGATCGTTTACGATATTTGTTTTTACTACCTTATTACCATTTGCCGCCACAATGTTAGCCAATGCGTTACCTAAAAGGTTATTACGCACATGACCTAAATGAAGAGGTTTGTTCGTATTCGGAGAAGAATACTCAATCATCACCAATGGCGAAGTTTCGGTAGCTTTCACCAGACCATATTGTTCGTCAGCCTGAATTTCATTCAGCAAATCGATCCACGTAGCCGATGCGATAGTCAAGTTCAGGAAACCTTTTATCACATTAAAAGCTGCTACTGCCGGTTCGTTCACCTTCAGATATTCACCGATTTCCTGCGCCGTCTGTTCCGGTCCTTTTCTTGACATTTTCAGAAAAGGGAACACGACCAGCGTCAGATGTCCTTCAAATTCTTTTTTGGTCTTTTGAATTTGCACCATTTTTTCAGGGACTTCCTGACTGTAGAGTGCTTTCAGTCCGCTAATGACGGACGCTACAAGTTTATCTTCTATCTTCATAATCAAGTTGTTTCTTGCGCGCAAAGATACAAAAAAAGGAGACGTATACGTCTCCTCTTTCTAATTTCTTTCAACTATGATATCTTATTCAACAGCTGCAGACAATTCAGCACCAGCTTTAAACTTAGCTACTTTCTTTGCAGGAATAGTAATAGTTGCCTTTGTAGAAGGGTTAATACCAGTTCTTTCAGCTCTTTCGCTTACAGAGAAAGTACCAAAACCAACGAGAGATACTTTATCGCCAGCTTTCATAGCATTAGTAACTGAAGTGATAAAAGCATCAAGTGCTTTTTTTGCATCGGCTTTGCTCATTTGAGATTCAGCAGCCATTGCGCTAATAAGTTCAGACTTATTCATAATACGTAAAATGATTAATTAATATATATGTTACACAAAAGATTATCCTACAAGGGATTAATTCCACAAATATAGCCGAACAAAACAACATATCAAATAAAAACATAAAAAAAACGCAGCAAATTATTGAAAAAGAGCTAATAGGAAGTCTTTTTCATGCTTTAAAACAGAATTTATTCGTACTTTTGCATCTAGTATCTAAATATTCAGAATTTAAAATGATGCCAACTGTAACTAAAAACCTGATAATTATCAATGTATTAGTATTTTTCGGAACGCTTGTAGCCCAACGTTACGGTATAGATTTAGCTAATTATCTAGGATTACATTTTTTCCTCGCAAGTGATTTCAATCCGGCACAGCTCATCACGTACATGTTTATGCATGGCGGGTTCAGCCATATATTTTTTAATATGTTTGCCGTTTTCATGTTCGGACCGATTCTCGAACAAACCTGGGGCCCCAAACGTTTCCTGTTTTACTATATCCTTTGCGGTATCGGTGCAGGACTCATTCAGGAAGGGGTTCAATATATTCAGTACATAACGGAACTGAGCCAACACACGGAAGTGAACTTAATAGGTTACGGCATCATTTCTATGGACCAGTATCTCAACATGATGACTACCGTAGGTGCTTCAGGAGCCGTTTACGCCATTTTGCTGGCATTCGGAATGTTGTATCCCAACAACCAACTGTTTATCTTTCCGCTGCCTTTCCCTATCAAGGCTAAATTCTTCGTTATCGGATATGCTGCGATTGAGTTATGGGCAGGACTTGCCAACAGTGCCGGAGATAATGTAGCTCATTTTGCTCACTTGGGCGGAATGCTATTCGGGCTTATTCTGATTTTGTATTGGAGAAAAAAAAGTAAAAACAATGGGACATATTATAACTGATTTAAAAGAGACATTCAGAAGAGGGAATATATTTATCCAGCTGATTTACATTAACGTAAGCATTTTTATCATTGGCACGTTAATCAATGTTTTCTTGCAACTATTTCAGCACAGTATACCCGATATATTCGGCATATTCGCTTTACCGGCTTCCTTTATTCGGTTCTTTCATCAACCATGGTCGATTATCACTTATATGTTCATGCACGCCGGTCTTCTGCATATCCTATTCAATATGCTCTGGTTGTATTGGTTCGGAAGCTTGTTTCTACACTTTTTTTCAGCAAAGCATTTAAGAGGTTTGTACATATTGGGAGGTATCCTTGGAGGTTTATTATATATGGTTGCCTACAATGTATTTCCTTTGTTCAATCAGGAAGTAGCAGTTTCTACACTAGTAGGAGCTTCGGCTTCCGTCTTGGCGATTGTGGCTGCCACTGCTTACCGTGAGCCCAATTACCGGGTACAACTCTTTCTTTTCGGCGCAATCCGTCTCAAATATCTGGCACTCGTTGTTATAGGAATTGACGTATTATCTATCACGTCAAGCAATGCCGGAGGACATATCGCTCACTTGGGCGGCGCTCTTGCCGGACTTTGGTTTGCCACCAGCCTAAGCAAAGGGGCGGATCTGACCGCATGGATCAACTGGCTTCTGGACGCTTTTATCTCTCTATTCCAGAAAAAGACATGGAAACACAAACCCAAAATGAAAGTACATTACGGAGGAGGCACGACCAGTCGTGAAAAAGATTATGATTACAACGCCCATAAAAAAGCACAGTCTGACGAAATAGACCGCATTCTGGATAAATTGAAAAAATCCGGTTACGACAGTCTGACGACGGAGGAAAAGAAAAGCTTGTTCGATGCAAGCAAAAGATAATAAGATGGAACATATTGGCAAAATTGTCGCATATCTGATATTAGCTATCAACGCTTTCTTCGTAGGAACGCTGATATTGAGCGCTTACAGTCCTTATCTTAATCCGAAATTGAATCCGCTTTCCTCTGGACTGGGGCTTGCATTTCCACTATTTTTGGTAATCAATATCGCTTTTATCATTTTCTGGGTATTCATCAATTACCGGTATGCTTTAGTACCGCTAATCGGTTTTTTGGTTTGCTTTCCGCAGATAAGGACCTATATTCCTTTCAATTCCACTACCAAGACAATCCCAGAAGGAAGTATCAAAATTCTTTCTTATAATGTAATGAATTTCAGCAATTTGGAAAAGAAAGACGGAAAGAATCCAATCTTATCATACCTGGTTAACAGCAAAGCAGATATTATCTGTTTGCAAGAATATAATGCAGCGCAGAATAAGAAATATCTGACAGAAGCAGACATCAAAAAAGCATTGAAAGCATATCCCTATTATTCCGTTCGCCGACAAAACAGAAGCGACGTACAGCTTGCCTGTTTTTCTAAATATCCCATACTTTCAGTATCTCCCATTGATTATGAAAGTACATACAATGGTTCCGTCAAATATGTGCTGGCAGTGAATAATGACACAGTCACTCTGATTAACAACCATTTGGAGTCCAACAAACTTACCAAGGAAGACCGGGGAATGTATGAGGATATGATTAAGGACCCGAACGCCAAGAAGGTAAAAACCGGACTTCGGCAACTGGTCAAAAAATTAGCGGAAGCATCAGCCATCCGCGCTTCGCAGGCAGACTCCGTAAACAAAGCCATTACAGAAAGCAAATATCCGACTATTATAGCGTGTGGTGATTTCAACGACGGCTCTATCTCGTATACTCACCGTATCCTGACT
The DNA here is from genome assembly GCF_002222615.2 of Bacteroides caccae. Lineage (NCBI taxonomy): Bacteria > Pseudomonadati > Bacteroidota > Bacteroidia > Bacteroidales > Bacteroidaceae > Bacteroides > Bacteroides caccae. The sequence continues at coordinate 613,283 of NZ_CP022412.2, forward strand.
CAAAAATTGGACGACGCATTTACCCAATCCGGCAAAGGATTAGGAATCTCGTATAATCAGAACAAATTCTATTTCCGTATCGACAATATCCTGATAAGCCCTAACCTGAAAGCTTATAACTGCACCGTAGACCGATCTATAAAGGCTTCGGACCACTATCCTATCTGGTGCCATATCAGCAAGCGATAAAAACTGTAAACTCTAATATAAAACACTTATGATGATTAAAAAAACACTAACCATTTTAGCTGCAAGTTGCATGATGTACTCCTGTACTACAAAAACAGAAAGTAATCCTTTCTTTACAGAGTTTCAAACAGAGTATGGTGTTCCTTCTTTTGATAAGATTAAACTGGAACATTACGAACCCGCCTTCCTGAAAGGTATCGAAGAACAAAATCAGAACATCGAGGCTATCATCGAGAGCCCGGAAGTTCCAACATTTGAAAATACAATCGTAGCGCTGGACAACAGTGCTCCCATTTTAGACCGTGTCAGTGCTATCTTTTTCAATATGACAGACGCAGAAACGACCGATTCGCTGACCGAGTTGTCTATCAAACTGGCTCCGGTTCTTTCGGAACACGAAGATAATATTTCCTTGAACCAGACACTTTTCAAACGGATAAACGATGTCTATCAACAAAAAGACTCATTGAACCTGACAATAGAACAACAACGACTGCTAGACAAGACCTATAAAAGCTTTGTCCGCTCCGGAGCCAACCTCGACACAAAACAACAAGCCCGCCTCCGTGAAATCAACAAGGAACTTTCTACACTCGGTATCACCTTCAGCAACAATGTATTGAACGAGAATAATGCTTTCCAACTTTTCGTTGACAAGCAGGAAGACCTTGCCGGCCTGCCGGAATGGTTCTGCCAAAGTGCCGCCGAAGAGGCTAAAGCTGCCGGACAACCGGGAAAATGGTTGTTTACTCTACATAACGCCAGCCGCCTGCCCTTCCTGCAGTATTCAGAAAACCGCCCACTCCGTGAGAAGATGTATAAAGCATATATCAACCGTGGAAATAATAACGATAAGAACGACAATAAAGAAGTAATCAGCAAAATCATTTCCCTCCGTCTGGAAAAGGCGAACTTATTGGGTTTCGATTGCTATGCCAACTTCGTGTTAGACGAAACCATGGCTAAAAATGCTAATAACGTAATGGACCTCCTGAATAATCTATGGAGCTACGCCCTGCCAAAAGCGAAATCGGAGGCCGCAGAACTTCAGCAACTTATGGACAAGGAAGGCAAAGGTGAAAAACTGGAAGCATGGGACTGGTGGTACTACACCGAAAAACTCAGAAAAGAGAAATACAACCTGTCCGAAGAAGACACGAAACCTTACTTCAAATTGGAAAATGTCCGCGAAGGTGCTTTTGCCGTAGCTAATAAACTATATGGTATCACCCTAAGCAAGCTGGAAGATATCCCTACTTATCACCCTGATGTAGAAGTGTTTGAAGTAAAAGACGTCGATGGTTCCCAACTCGGTATCTTCTATGTAGACTACTTCCCACGTCCCGGAAAAAGCGGCGGAGCATGGATGAGCAACTACCGCGAACAAAGTGGGCCAATCCGTCCGCTAGTATGCAATGTTTGCAGCTTTACCAAACCGATAGGTGACACCCCTTCTCTACTCACAATGGATGAAGTGGAAACACTGTTTCACGAGTTCGGACATGCACTGCACGGCTTGCTCACCCAATGCAAATACAAAGGAACTTCCGGCACCAATGTTGTACGTGATTTTGTAGAACTTCCCTCTCAAATCAACGAACATTGGGCAACCGAACCGGAAGTGTTGAAAATGTATGCCAAACATTATGCTACCGGTAAAGTAATCCCCGATGAAATCATCGAAAAAATACTTCAGCAGAAAACATTCAACCAAGGATTCATGACTACCGAACTGCTGGCTGCCGCTATCCTTGACATGAACCTGCACATGCTGAAAGATGTAAAGAATTTAGATGTTGTTTCGTACGAAAAAGAAGCTATGGACAAGCTCAATCTTATCTCTGAAATTGCCCCACGTTACCGTGTGACTTACTTCAATCACATCATCGGCGGATATGCAGCCGGCTATTACAGTTACCTGTGGGCTAACGTACTGGATAACGACGCCTTTGAAGCTTTCAAAGAGCATGGAATCTTCGACAAAAACACCGCCGAATTGTTCCGTCGGAACGTGTTGGAGAAGGGTGACAGCGAAGACCCGATGACTCTCTACAAAAATTTCCGTGGCACAGAACCGAGCATGGAGCCACTGCTGAAAAACAGAGGAATGAAATAAATCGGTAAAAAAGCCCTTAAACATCAAATATTTGAGGGCTTATTACACATGAATGTGAAAAAAAAACTATATTTGCAGCCTTGTATGCGGCAAAAAGGACTTGTGTACGACAGAATTTAACTGAAAATTAAATTAAAAAAGTAATCATCATAAATTAAAAGTAAAATGCAAAACAAAGGATTTGTAAAGGTTTTTGCGGTATTACTCACGCTGGTATGCGTGTTCTACCTCTCCTTCTCCTTCGTAACACGCCATTATAACAACAAGGCGAAAGAAATTGCGAACGGCGACATGAAAGTAGAACAAGACTACCTTGACTCTCTCTCCAATGAGAAGGTCTGGCTGGGTAACTGGACGCTGAAACAATGTCGTGAAATGGAGATTAGTTTAGGTTTGGACCTGAAAGGTGGTATGAATGTTATCCTTGAAGTTTCTGTACCTGATGTTATTAAAGCACTGGCTGACAACAAGCCGGACGAAGCTTTCAATAACGCATTGGCAACAGCAGCAAAACAGGCTATCAACAGTCAGGATGATGTAATCACCCTGTTTGTCAAAGAATACCACAGAATTGCTCCGGACGCGAAACTTTCCGAACTATTCGCTACACAACAGTTGAAAGACAAGGTTAGCCAGAAATCAACGGATGCGGAAGTTGAAAAAGTATTGAGAGAAGAAGTAAAAGCGGCTGTTGAGAACTCATTCAACGTACTTCGTACCCGTATCGACCGCTTTGGTGTGGTTCAACCGAACATCCAGAGCCTGGAAGACAAAATGGGACGTATCATGGTAGAATTGCCGGGTATCAAAGAACCGGAACGTGTGAGAAAACTTCTTCAAGGTTCGGCTAACCTGGAATTCTGGGAAACATATACCGCCAAAGAAATTCTTCCGGCTATGCAGTCAGCAGACGCTAAATTGCGTGCAGTGTTAACTCAGGAAACAACTACTGATTCTGTTACAACAGACACTACAAAAGCTGCTGTTCTTACCGAAGCAACTCCGACTAAGAAAGCCGTAAGTGCTGCCGACAGCCTTGCTGCCGCTCTGAAAGGAGACGCCAAACAAGATGATGCAACTGCTGCGAACATGGAAGAGATCAAGAAACAGTATCCTTTGCTGTCTATACTGCAATTAAACTCTAGTGGGCAGGGTCCGGTTATCGGATATGCAAACTACAAGGACACTGCAGACATTAACAAATATCTGGCTATGCCGGAAATCAAAGCAGAACTTCCAAAAGACCTCCGTCTGAAATGGGGTGTTTCTCCTTCCGAATTTGACAAAAAAGGTCAGACTTTCGAATTGTATGCAATCAAATCTACCGAACGCAACGGCAAAGCTCCGTTGGAAGGTGACGTAGTAACAGATGCCAAAGACGAATTCGACCAGTACAGCAAACCGGCTGTCAGCATGTCTATGAATTCTGACGGTGCACGCCGTTGGGCTCAACTGACCAAACAGAATATCGGTCGTGCTATCGCTATCGTTCTTGATAACTATGTATATTCTGCACCGAACGTAAACACTGAGATCACAGGCGGACGTTCACAGATTACAGGTCATTTCACTCCGGAGCAGGCAAAGGACTTAGCTAACGTATTGAAATCAGGTAAGATGCCGGCTCCGGCTCACATCGTACAAGAAGATATCGTAGGTCCGTCACTGGGTCAGGAATCTATCAATGCGGGTATCTTCTCATTTGTTGTTGCTTTGATTCTGTTGATGATTTATATGTGCTCTATGTATGGCATCATCCCGGGTATGGTTGCCAATGGGGCATTGATCCTCAACTTCTTCTTTACACTGGGAATCCTTTCGTCCTTCCAGGCTGCGCTGACAATGTCCGGTATTGCCGGTATGGTGTTGTCACTGGGTATGGCAGTGGATGCGAACGTACTTATCTATGAACGTACAAAAGAAGAACTTCGCGCAGGTAAGGGAGTGAAGAAAGCACTTGCTGACGGTTATTCCAACGCATTCTCGGCTATCTTTGACTCTAACTTGACATCTATCATTACAGGTATCATCCTATTCAACTTCGGTACCGGTCCGATCCGTGGTTTTGCTACGACATTGATTATCGGTATCCTTGTATCCTTCTTTACAGCTGTGTTCATGACTCGTCTGGTTTACGAACACTTCATGAGTAAAGATAAGTGGCTGGGGCTGACATTTACAACTAAGATTTCAAAGAACCTGATGACCAATACACGTTTCGATTTTATGGGTACGAACAAGAAGTCCCTTATTATCGTCAGTGCAGTAATTATCGTTTGTATCAGCTCATTTGCAATCCGTGGCTTGAGTCAGAGTATCGACTTCACCGGTGGACGTAACTTCAAGGTACAGTTCGAAAACCCGGTTGAACCGGAACAAGTACGCGAGCTAATTGCCAGCAAGTTCGGTGATGCTAACGTAAGTGTTATCGCTATCGGTACAGATAAGAAAACAGTACGTATCAGCACAAACTACCGCATCGAAGATGCAGGTAACAACGTGGACTCAGAAATTGAATCATACTTGTATGAAACTCTGAAACCGGTACTGACTCAAAACATTTCTTTGGAAACTTTCATCGATCGTGACAATCATACCGGTGGTAGTATCGTAAGTTCACAGAAAGTAGGTCCGAGTATCGCAGACGATATTAAGACAGGTGCTATCTACTCTGTTGTATTGGCATTGCTTGCTATCGGCCTGTACATCTTACTCCGTTTCCGTAACATTGCTTACAGTATCGGCTCTATTGTGGCCTTGAGTTGTGACACCATTATGATTATCGGTGCTTACTCACTGTTCTGGGGCATCCTGCCGTTCTCTCTGGAAATTGACCAGACATTTATCGGTGCTATCCTGACGGCTATCGGTTACTCTATTAATGATAAAGTGGTAATCTTCGACCGTGTACGCGAGTTCTTCGGCCTGTATCCGAAACGTGACAAACGTCAGTTGTTCAACGACTCTTTGAACACTACACTTGCACGTACTATCAATACATCATTGAGTACATTGATCGTGTTACTGTGTATCTTCATCCTCGGTGGTGATTCAATCCGCAGTTTCGCATTCGCAATGATTCTCGGTGTTGTTATCGGTACATTGTCTTCACTGTTCATTGCATCTCCGATTGCATACAACATGATGAAGAACAAAAAAGTTGTAGTACCGGCAGCTACGGAAGAATAATAAAGTCCAGAAATAGAAAAAGCCTCTTCCGGATGTTCGGAAGAGGCTTTTTCTATTGATTATTAAAACAAATATAAGCTATAAGACGTTAATCTTGAAAGAAGCTATTGTAAAACTTAAAACTTGATACAGCATGAAAGCCTACAACACAACTTCCTATAGATTCCTCTTTGTAGTAGCCTCGAGGGGAATCGAACCCCTATCTAAAGTTTAGGAAACTTCTATTCTATCCGTTGAACTACAAGGCCGTTATAAATTTGCTTGCAAAGATAACGGTTTCTGTTGATTTAACAAGAATAAAAATAAAGGTTCCTTCCAGACACTTCAAATATTCAGCGTCAATAGGGCAATAAAGACTGATTTATTTTGATAATTCGATTAACTTTCCGACCTTTGTACTCACAAATTGAAAGTAAAAATAGTTTTTAAATTAAATATAGTAATTAAAATTATGGCAGACGAAATGATGGTTAAAGAATTGGAGGAAGTCGTAGTACGTTTCTCCGGCGACTCCGGCGATGGCATGCAGCTGGCCGGCAACATCTTCTCGAACATGTCGGCTACGGTAGGAAATGACATCTGTACATTCCCCGATTACCCGGCAGACATCCGCGCTCCGCAAGGTTCGTTAACCGGGGTTTCCGGTTTTCAAGTACACATCGGCGCCGGGCAAGTTTACACTCCCGGAGACCGTTGTCACGTATTGGTAGCAATGAATCCTTCCGCACTAAAAACACAAATCAAATTCTGTAAACCGCAAGGACTTATCATCACCGACTCCGACTCATTCGAAGCCAGAGATTTAGAAAAGGCACAATTCAAGACTGACAATCCTTTCGAAGAATTGGGTGTTAAGCAAGAAGTACTTGAAGTACCTATTTCTTCCATGTGTAAAGAAAGCCTGAAGGATTCAGGACTGGACAACAAATCCGTTCTCCGTTGTAAAAATATGTTCGCGCTGGGGTTAGTTTGTTGGTTGTTCAACCGTAACCTGGCAGCAGCCGAGAAAATGCTGCGCGAGAAATTCGCCAAAAAGCCCGAAATTGCAGAAGCCAACATCAAGGTATTGAACGACGGTTTCAACTACGGAGCCAACACTCACGCTTCTGTCTCTACTTATAAGATCGAAAGCAAAGCTCCAAAATCCAAAGGACTTTATACAGATATTAATGGTAATAAGGCAACGTCATACGGCTTGATAGCTGCAGCCGAGAAAGCTGGTCTGGAACTCTACTTGGGTTCTTATCCTATCACTCCGGCCACTGACATTCTGCACGAATTAGCCAAACATAAATCACTGGGCGTAAAAACCGTACAGTGCGAAGACGAAATCGCAGGTTGTGCATCTGCTGTCGGTGCAGCTTTTGCCGGTGCCCTGGCAGTAACTACGACTTCCGGCCCGGGCGTCTGCCTGAAAAGTGAGGCAATGAACCTTGCCGTTATCGGCGAACTTCCACTAGTGATCGTCAACGTACAGCGTGGCGGACCGTCTACCGGTCTTCCTACGAAATCAGAACAGACCGACTTACTGCAAGCTCTCTACGGACGTAACGGTGAAAGCCCGATGCCCGTCATTGCTGCAACATCACCGACCAACTGTTTTGATGCTGCATATATGGCAGCTAAAATCGCTTTGGAACACATGACTCCGGTTGTACTGTTGACTGATGCTTTTGTAGCTAACGGCTCTGCAGCCTGGAAACTTCCTAACTTGGATGAATATCCTGCTATCAATCCACCGTATGTAACTCCTGATATGGCAGGAAACTGGACCCCGTACCAACGTAACGAAGAAACTGGTGTACGCTATTGGGCTATCCCGGGAACAGAGGGCTTCATGCATCGTATCGGTGGTCTTGAAAAGAGTAACGAAACAGGTGCAATCTCTACCGAACCGGAAAATCACAATAAAATGGTTCACCTTCGTCAAGCCAAAGTGGACAAAATTGCAGACTACATCCCCGAGCTCGAAGTATTGGGCGACAAAGATGCAGATTTGCTGATTGTAGGCTGGGGTGGTACTTACGGCCATCTCCGTCTGGCTATGGACTATATGCGCGAACATGGAAAGAAAGTGGCTTTCGCCCACTTCCAATATATCAACCCGCTACCGAAGAACACGGCTGACGTATTACGTAAATATAAAAAGATCGTGGTAGCTGAACAGAACTTGGGACAATTTGCAGGTTACCTGCGCATGAAAGCACCCGGACTGAACATCAGCCAGTTCAACCAAGTGAAAGGACAGCCTTTCATTACGAGAGAATTGATAGATGCATTTACTAAATTATTGGAGGAATAAGAGATGAGCGATAAAGTATATACCGTACAAGATTATAAATCAGGCCAGCCCCGCTGGTGTCCGGGATGCGGTGACCACGCTTTCCTGAATTCACTGCATAAGGCTATGGCCGAACTGGGAACAGCTCCGCATGATATTGCCGTAATTTCGGGTATCGGTTGTTCTTCCCGTCTGCCTTACTATGTAAATACGTATGGCTTCCACACTATACACGGACGTGCAGCCGCTATTGCAACAGGAGCCAAAGTAGCTAATCCCAATTTGACTATCTGGCAGATTTCCGGTGACGGTGATGGCCTGGCAATCGGTGGTAACCACTTCATCCACGCTGTCCGCCGTAACATTGACTTGAATATGATTCTGCTGAACAACCGCATTTACGGTTTGACCAAGGGACAATATTCACCGACTTCCGAACGTGGATTTGTCAGTAAATCATCTCCTTACGGAACAGTAGAAGACCCATTCCATCCGGCAGAACTTGCTTTCGGTGCACGTGGACGTTTCTTTGCACGCTGTATCGCTGTAGACGGTGCCGCTTCCGTAGAAGTATTGAAAGCAGCAGCCGCTCATAAAGGTGCTTCGGTTGTCGAAGTTCTGCAAAACTGTGTTATTTTCAACGACGGAACTCATGCCAGCGTTGCAACCAAAGAAGGACGTGCCAAGAACGCGATCTATCTGGAACATGGTAAACCGATGTTGTTCGGTGAAAACAAAGAATTCGGATTAATGCAGGAAGGTTTCGGACTGAAAGTAGTGAAACTCGGTGAAAACGGTATCACAGAAAAAGATATTCTTATCCACGATGCACACTGCCAGGACAATACACTTCAACTGAAACTGGCCTTGATGGAAGGTCCCGACTTCCCGATTGCACTCGGTGTAATCCGCGATGTAGATGCTCCGACCTACAATGATGCAGTTACAGAACAAATCGAAGAAATCAAAGGCAAGAAGAAATACCACAATTTCCAAGAGCTGTTGATGACTAATGATACTTGGGAAGTGAAGTAAATTCATAATTTATCTAATAACAAAGGCGTAGAGTGAGAACTGGTTCTCTTTCTACGCCTTTATTTATTATCCACCATAATTCAGCCATTCTGCCGATCAAACTATGTACGAACTCTCTTGAGATGAGCAGAGCAATTCCCCTACCGCCATATGGAATTTGAAATTCATAAAATATATCCTTTTATTCTATTGATAGATATCCGTTCCAAATGCCCAACCCAAATAATTTGCCTCCAGCACCTTATCTACTTTATCAAACACGACTGTGAATGGATGCTTCAAGTTACAATGAAGATTAGTTATTTGCTTCTCATTTGCTTTGACCTTCAGTTTATTTCCTTGCTTTTCAATAATACAGTTGTATCCGACAACCGAGCCGTCCGGACGTTCTACAATAAAGGCGTTAGTAAGCATAGATTCAGCAATACACTTGAATACTTCGTGCACATCGTTATCCTGTGTATTAATTGTCTGCCAATCACTAACCATATTCACATATTGTTCACCTATAATAAATTCGCGTGTATCATAGAGTTCAGGATGTGGATTTCCAAAACTCAATGAATCTTGTGTCACATGTGTATCAGCACTGCAAGCCTGTTTTACTTTCAGATACGGATCTACAACAAATGCCCAGCGAAGATTTCCTGTACGATAATCAATCAGATGAGAAAAAGCTCCCATCGCATTATAAGTTTCTTTCAACCAGCGTTCTTCACCTGTCAGCAGATAAGCATAATAGGTAGCGTAACCACGCCAGCCGCTCCAACCGTGAGGAGAGTTGAACATGTTCGGCAACATCTGCACGTCATATTGTGCTTCCCAATAACGCATGGTTCCACCCCTCCGGCGGGCATCGGGGACTCGCAGTTGGGTAAGACAATCATGACTCTCCAGAATTTGTAACATAGCGTCTGTATAATGTTTACGCACCTTTTCGTCTTTCTGCATCAATCCCAGCATTCCAATCTGAAGTGCAGAACAGGAAATCATTCCATCCTCAAAAGTAAGTTCTCCTTCTGTTTCAAAGTCACCTTGTGAAGCAACCAACTGGTCGATAGCACGTTTGGCAGATTGATAATGGCGCTCCGCCGCCTCTGCCCATACAGTATTCTTCTTGCCTAACTCACGTTCGACCAAAGTAAGTTCCAGCATACTTTTCGCTACATAGATAACGCTGGTATAAATAATATGATGATTGACATAGGCACCATCTTCACGTTGCCAATTGTTCATCAACCAGTCTGCCAAACGAGAAGCCTTCTGTAAGTCGGCTATATCACCATAAGCTTGATATTTGTCTACTAACAAACCTATTGTCCCCGAAGTATTCTGTATGCGTGAAGCGTGGTACTTAGGCTCCATCTTTTGTTGATCATGTAACAAGCCGAATAAATAATCAAAGCGATCACGTAAAGCTTTATCCAGTTGTTTATCCGGAAAATATTGTGCAGCAATAAAAGAAGAATGGAAGCCATACCAACTTTCTATGTGTGAAGTAGCTTTCTGGTGATATTTCAAAGCATTCCGACGTGCCTGTTCCATAGTCCATTTCCAGTCATGATGTACTGAAAGAATACCTTCTGTTTCTTTTCCATTGTCCCTGACACGTACTGTATACAACCCGACATCCGGCAGTACACACGACACTTGCTTTACTCCCTCTCCCTGTGTCCGGATATTGACCTTCAACTCCTGCCCTTTATCATCCAACACTTTGATATCTTTAGAACCAGACAGAACTTCAAAAGATGCGGTTTCTCCCGGAACATAAGTCGTCCGATCAACAGAGATCATCGGTATGCCAGTCGCCTTATGTATAACGTGTTCAAATTCCCCCAACGGATTTATATCCATGAGCACAATAGTCCAGCTCTTGATCTCCCCTTGTTTCAGCATCCACAAATCTTGTGGATTGCGTTCGGGCAAAGGTAATGCATTCATCAAATCCAGATTTAATGACTCTATCCGGTGCCCCATAAACCAATGTGGAGGTGGATCTTGATAACCCAGATTGTAAGCCACACTCCATGAAGCTACAGGCTGTGGCGATACAATTCCCAAAGCGTGTCCTGCAGGGGTTTGCAGATAACCGTAGAAATGTGTCTTTTCATTGCGCATCAGCGTTGGGAAATATTTTCCAAACCAGTCCGGATACTTATCCATATAAGTATCGATTCCCAATTTCAGTCCCGCCTTTGTCGGTTGAAAAGGTACATTCCCTTTGTTTTCAAGAGTAACTTTCAAAGCCGGCTGCCCTTTCCATGACTGATACGTTAGACGGCATTCCACCTGGTCTATCGTACTCCGATAAGAAAGATATCCGTCAGGTATCCAAGCTGCGGTAATTTCTTTACCACTGATTTCAGCATAAAAAGAAGGACCACAGTTACCTTGCCCAGAACGAAAGAAAGGAATGGTGTCATTACCTTTCTTATCCTTGAAGATAATCTGTTCCAAATAGCCCTTGTCTGAAATGCGAGCTTCCCATCCGGTATGTTTCCATACGGTAGACTGAGAAAAGGCACCCATACTACATAACAAGCTTCCTAGCAGGAAATAATTTTTTATCATTTATATATCAGTGTTTTGTATAGTAAATCACACTTCCCCTATATAAGGGAATTAAGGGAAAGTGTGATATGTATATGTCTATTTATGGCAACTCAATTACCAATTAGGATTCTGTACCAATTTCGGATTCTTGTTCAAATATTCCTGCTGAATCGGATAGAGGTAGCCTTCTTCTTTAAATACGAATGGCATCATGTCTGCCTTAACTTCCCTATTAAATTCTTCAGCTGTTGTACAAATTACTTTTTCAATTAACAAAATCGAGCCAAATATACAAGTATATCATCAATTACAAAAATAATAAGGCTTTAAAAGTTTTCAAATATAGGAAAGTTTCCACAAGAGGAGTTCCGCATCCGACTATAAAAGTCTTTTACTCAAATAGCGTACCGGATACCACACAGAAAGGAATCCGACAGTCAGAACGGTTATGAAGACAAGCACAACATCCCACGCATGAACACTGACAGGGTAGGCGTCCACGATAAAAGTACCACCGCCTCCACCTAGCGAAATTACGCCAAATTTCTGCTGGACAAAACATAAAATTAATCCGAGAATAATACCGGAGATAGCACCAAAAAGAGAAATAAGACGTCCCTCAAATAAGAATATCCGGGAAATAAGTTTATCATTAGCCCCCAGACTGCGTAATGTTACAACATCATCTTTTTTATCCAGTATCAGCATAGAAAGAGAACCGATCACATTAAAACAGGCAATCATAAGGATAAAAGTCAAAAATAGATAGGAGATCAGTTTCTCAATTTCCATAATACGGAACACATCCGCCTGCTGCTGATAACGGTCCTGAACAACAAAATCATCTCCCAACATTTTTTCGATCTTAGATTGTACAGATGAGACGTTTGCACCGGATTTTAATTTCAGCTCTATCGCAGAAACCTCCGTGGTATAATCCAGCAGTTGTCGGATAAAATCAAGAGAGGTAAGAATATATTTACCATCATACAGCTGTTGATTCACGACAAACACCACTCCGGGAGAATAAAGATAGTCACGTTTAAAGGAAGCACCGGGATTTGCCATATTTACTTTGGCATTCCGTTTGGGAAGATAAACCTGAAGCGGATCGACAAATTCCAATCCTGTACCTAAAGTGGCCACGAGTTCCACTCCCATAATCCCGTAATTCACAATCGAATCATGCAAGAGAAACTCACCGGCTCCATAAAGTATACTGTCAATCTCGGTCAATTCCTCAAAGTTATCTTCTACACCCTTCAAAACAGCCATAGTCTGACGGTCTTTATACTGTACCATTGCATTCTCTTCGAGCGTTTCTGTAGATACAGCCACTTCGGGAAGCGCACAAACAGCGCGAATCCGTTCATCTTGCCCGTCAAAAACCTTCCCTTCACGAACCACAATTTTCAACTGCGGATCGAAAGCGGTGAAAAAGCTGGCCACCATATCCTGAAAGCCGTTAAAAACAGAGAGTGTACAGATCAACGCCAATGTAGCAAGGGCCACTCCGCACACAGAAATGCCGGATATGATATTAATAGCATTATGTTTCTTTTTCGAAAAAAGATAACGCCGGGCTATATAGAAGGGGAAATTCACCTCTGCAATGAATTATTTCATTTCAGCAATGAGTCAATCTTCTCGATATAATCCAACGAATCATCCACAAAGAACTTCAGTTCAGGGATAATACGTAGCTGATAACGAACACGAGTACCCAGTTCATAACGAATGGATTTCATATTATCATTGATATTCTTCACCATTTCTTCTGCTTTCTCAGAAGGAAAAACACTGAGATAAACACGGGCAATACTCATATCCGGACTAATGCGCACAGCACTAACCGATACCAACGTCCCATGCATCGCCTTTGTCTGCAACAGGAATATCTCACTCAGTTCTTTCTGCAACAAGCGGGATATCTTATTCTGTCTAGTTGTTTCCATAAATCTACTCCTTTACTTTTTTCTTATAATCGTTAACCCATCACGTAAGGGTAATATTACTTTCTCCACCCGTTCATCTTTGGCTACAAGATCATTAAAAGCCTTAATGCCGATTGTCTGGGCATCCGTATTACGGGGTTGTTCCAGCACATGACCATCCCACAGCGTATTGTCAGCTATCATGTATCCTCCTTCGGAAAGATGAGCCAACGTCATTTCGTAATACTCAATATATTTACGTTTATCACCGTCAATAAAAGCCAGATCAAACGTAACGCCCAAATCGGGAACAAGTTCCAAGGCATCACCTATATAGAAACGGATTTTATCTGCAAATGGCGATTTTTCAAGCCACGGACGGGTAAAGTCCTCTTGTTCATCATTTATTTCAAAGGTATGCAACATTCCGCCCTCCGACAAACCTTCTGCCAGACAAAGAGCGGAATATCCGCTATACGTCCCGATCTCCAGTATCTGCCGAGGCCGAATCATCTTCACAAACATCTTCAACATCCGCCCCTGCAAATGCCCGGAAGCCATACGGGGACGAAGCAATTTTACGTGCGTATCCCGATACAGCGCTTTCAAATAATCGCTTTCGGGATCAATATGTTGCAGAATATATTCGTCAATAGATTCAGTCTCTTGCATACAGCCTGTTCTTTTTACAGATAACGGTTATTATTAGGCAATACGGTATCTTCCGCATGCTTCAACGCATCCTCCACCACATTTATTTCGAGGAAGGAAGTTTGCGTACCTTCTTTACCACTACTCAAATAGCCTACCATATCCGTTGGCTGCAAACGTCCTTCTTTCAACAGGCGGCGCAGGGCTGCAAAATAGTATTCCTGCCCGTTTGCGAGTTCCGGCATATAGATCGCTTCCACACCATAAGAAAGAGCCAGATGCCGCATCGTCTTTTCCTTATAACAAATAGCCAATACCGGATACTTGCCACGGAAAGCAGCCAGATTGCGTGCTGTACGTCCGCTATAACTGTCGGTAATGATCGCACGTATCTTTAACTTAGATGTAGCTTTTACAGCCTGTTTGGCAAGGAAAGCCGTAACATCATTACTGTTTTCATCCAACGGGATACGAATATCATTTTCTTCCAGTTTATCTTTTTCAGCCTGAGCCGCAATCTTAGTCATTGTTTTCACCGCATCCACCGGATACTTACCATAAGCAGTTTCACCACTCAACATCAAAGCGTCCGTACGATAATAAATTGCATTGGCAATGTCAGTAACTTCCGCACGAGTAGGACGAGGATTGTTAATCATCGTATGCAACATTTGCGTAGCAACGATCACCGGCTTCTTTGCCAGGATACATTTACGAATCAGCACACGCTGGATTCCCGGAATGCGTTCCTGAGGGACCTCAATACCTAAATCACCACGGGCAACCATAACGCCGTCGGCTACTTCCAGTATCTCATCAATATTATCTACGCCTTCCTGATTTTCAATCTTGGCAATAATCTTAATGTCACTATTATGAGCATCCAGAATCGCACGAATATCAAGTACATCCTGACGATTGCGCACGAAAGAGTGAGCGATAAAATCAATATCCTTTTCGATAGCATAAAGGATATTGTTACGGTCTTTTTCCGTCAAGGAAGGAAGATTGATACGAACACCCGGAACATTCACGCTCTTACGGCTTCCCAAAGTAGCTTCGTTCTTCACTTCACAAAGCAAATAATCAGCGGTTTTATCAATGACTTCCAGTTCCAGATCACCATCGTCAATCAAAATCGTACCACCGATATTCAAATCGTGTACAAAATTGGGATATGAAACAGCAATACACTCACGGGTAGTTTCAAGTTCCGGATTACCTACAATCTTTACTTTCTCACCTATTTTATATGGAATCGGTTCTTCATTGGCAGTCGTACGGACTTCCGGTCCTTTCGTATCCATTAGAATCGCAATACGATTGGACACGGTACGTACATTTGCAATCAGAGCTTCAAAACCTTCACGGCTGGCGTGCGCAGTATTCATACGCACCACATTCATTCCAGCTTCAAAGAGCTGTTTTATAAAATCCACATCACAACGTCTATCCGAAATAGAAGCCACAATCTTAGTCTGTTTCAATAACATAGTCTTTCTACCTATTATATATTATACCTTATTTATTTTCTAACAATGCCTCCAGCGCCAACCTATATGAGTTCAGTCCAAAGCCGCAAATCACCCCTTTGCAGGCACAAGCAATCATCGACACATGCCGGAAAGACTCACGACTATGTACATTGGAGATATGCACCTCGATAACCGGAGACGTCACAGAGCGAATAGCATCCTGCAAAGCAATGGAAGTATGCGTATAAGCACCCGCATTCAGAATAATCCCGTCCACGTCAAATCCTACCTGCTGTATGCAGTCGATCATCTCTCCCTCAATATTCGATTGAAAATAGTCGATCTCCACGTCAGTGTATCTTTTGCGAAGTTCAGCCAAATAATCTTCAAATGTAACGCTTCCATATATGGAAGGTTCACGCTTACCCAACAGATTTATATTCGGGCCATTAATAATTTGTATCTTCATCGCGTAATCCTCTTTTTTTATACCTTTGTATCCAAAGAACAATATTTCAAGCCACAAAGATAGTGCAAACCGAATGTAGAAACAAATTTATTTGTATTCTGCTGAGGTGCAGCCTATCTTCGCGGAGCAAAGGTAGAAAAAAGAAATGGAAATCAACGAAAAAAAGAAGAAGAAGGAACAACAGGAACTGATAATCAGAAAGTATCAGCAGTATCTCAAACTGGAAAAGTCTTTATCTCCCAACACGCTGGAAGCCTATCTTACAGACCTGGACAAATTGATGAGTTTCCTGACCTTGGAGGGCATCAACGTTCTGGAAGTGTGCCTGTCTGATCTCCAACGTTTTACAGCCGGACTACATGATATTGGTATCCATCCCCGTTCGCAGGCCCGTATCCTGTCAGGGATCAAATCATTCTTCCGTTTCCTGCTTATGGCTGATTATTTGGAGGCTGATCCCAGCGAATTGCTGGAAGGGCCCAAAATAGGCTTCAAACTCCCTGAGGTGCTGACGGTGGAAGAAATCGATCGGATTATCTCTGCCGTCGACCGCAGTAAGGCCGAAGGGCAACGAAACAGGGCTATATTAGAAACCTTATATAGCTGCGGACTTCGCGTATCAGAACTTGTCAACCTCAAGCTGTCCGATCTTTATTTCGACGAGGGTTTCATCAAAGTGGAAGGAAAAGGCAGCAAACAACGACTTGTGCCCATTTCCCCCCGTGCCATTAACGAGATAAAACTCTACTTCACCGACCGTAACCGGATCGAAGTAAAAAAAGAATATGAAGATTTTGTATTTGTCAGCCAGCGGAGAGGCAAAGGACTTTCACGAATAATGATCTTCCACATGATTAAAGAATTAGCACAAACGGCAGGTATCATCAAAAATATCAGCCCGCACACTTTCCGCCACTCTTTTGCCACTCATTTACTGGAAGGCGGAGCCAATTTGCGGGCTATTCAATGCATGCTCGGACATGAGTCTATTGCTACAACCGAAATTTACACGCATATCGACCGTAATATGCTTCGCAGTGAGATCATTGAACATCATCCCCGAAATATCAAGTACCGGAAAGAAAAAGAGCGCTAATTTCATTAAATTATGATAAAATCAACCCCTTATCCTTATATTTATATTAAGAATTAATATCTTTGCGTTACTTTTTCTGTACTAGACAGAAAGGTGTATGTGAATACGACGATATTTCAATTACAAACATTTAATTTATACCTAAAATGACTAAGAAGTTGTACTTGCCTTTACTCATGGCAATGGTTGTTGCATTATTCTCTTCTTGCAGCAAAAAAATGGGTGAATTATCAGCTGATTACTTCACTGTTACTCCGCAGGTGCTGGAGGCAGTAGGTGGTAAAGTTCCTGCAACCATTAACGGCAAATTCCCGGAAAAGTATTTCAACAAGAAAGCAGTTGTAGAAGTAACTCCGGTTTTGAAATGGAATGGTGGCGAAGCTAAAGGCCAACCAGCGACTTTCCAAGGTGAAAAAGTAGAAGGTAACGACCAGACTATCTCTTACAAGATGGGCGGTAGCTACACAATGAAAACTTCCTTCGACTATGTTCCTGAAATGGCTAAGTCTGAACTGTACCTCGAATTTAAAGCTACTATCGGTAAGAAAGTGGTTACTATCCCTGCTGTGAAAGTAGCTGATGGTGTCATTTCTACTTCTGAATTAGTTAACAATACATTAGGTAACGCAAACCCGGCATTGGGCGAAGACGCTTTCCAACGTATCATCAAAGAAAAACATGACGCTAACATCATGTTCTTGATCCAACAAGCTAACATTCGTTCAAGCGAGTTGAAAACTGCTAAAGAATTCAATAAAGAAGTGGCTAACGTAAACGAAGCTGCTAACAAGAAGATCAGCAATATCGAAGTTTCTGCATACGCTTCTCCTGATGGTGGTGTAAGCTTGAATACTACACTGGCTGAAAATCGTGAAGGCAACACAACTAAGATGTTGAGCAAAGACCTGAAGAAAGCTAAAATCGACGCTCCGATCGATGCTAAATATACCGCACAGGACTGGGAAGGCTTCCAGGAACTGGTTTCTAAATCTAACATCCAGGATAAAGAGTTGATTCTCCGCGTATTGTCAATGTATCAAGATCCTGCACAAAGAGAACAAGAAATCAAAAACATTTCTTCAGTTTACAAAACTTTGGCTGACGAAATCCTTCCTCAGCTGCGTCGTTCTCGTTTGACTTTGAACTACGAAATCATCGGTAAGTCTGACGAAGAAATCGCTAAGCTGGCTTCTTCTAATCCTTCAGAACTGAATGTTGAAGAATTGCTGTATGCTGCTACACTGACTAACGATCCTGCTAAACAAGAAGCTATCTATACTCAGGCTACAAAACAATTCCCTAACGATTACCGTGCTTTCAACAACTTGGGTAAATTGGCTTATCAGGCTGGTAACGTTGACAAAGCAGAATCTTATTTCAAGAAAGCTGCCAGCGTTAACGCTTCTCCTGAAGTTAACATGAACTTAGGTTTGATCTCTTTGATCAAGGGTGACAAAGCTGCTGCTGAAACTTACTTCGGTAAAGCTGCCGGCACTAAAGAACTTGGCGAATCTATGGGTAACCTGTACATCGCTCAAGGTCAATATGAAAGAGCAGTTAACTCATTCGGTGACTCTAAGACTAACAGTGCTGCTCTGGCTCAGATCCTTGCTAAGGACTACAACAAGGCTAAAAACACATTGGCTAACGTAGAAAGACCGGATGCTTACACTGACTACCTGATGGCTGTTTTAGGTGCTAGAACTAACAATTCTTCTATGGTAACAAGCAGCTTGAAGAGCGCAGTTGCTAAAGATCCTTCATTAGCTAAGAAGGCAGCTACTGACCTGGAATTTGCAAAATACTTCACTAATGCAGATTTCATGAGCATCGCTAAATAATAAGAATTACCACTCTATTTTAAATAATGAGAATTGCCTGTCATATATATGACGGGCAATTCTTTTTTTTATCCGGAGAAAACGGTTAATTAATAAAATACCCTAAAGAAAGGTTCTTTATTGTCGGCAAAATAGTATATTCGTAATCATAGAATAGAATATATGAAAAAGCACAGTAGATACTATTACAGTTTATTAATCAGCTGCCTCATTATTATGAGCAGTTGCCAGCCCAAACCTTCATCACTACTGAAAGAAGCCATGAAAATGGAAAAAGTTTCAACAGACAGTATATTCTTCTATTTGCAACAAATAGCACACCCCCGCCAATTATCCCTATCCGAACAAGGAGACTATTATTTGCTCTCTTATAAAGCAACGCTATGGAAAACCGGCCTCCCCGGTGACTCACTGCTCCGAAATGCTCTCACGTGCTACAAACAAAGCAACCTACAAGCCAAATGGCTGCAAGCACACATAGAGCAAAGCGCTTCCTACCTATATAAGAATCTACCCGATTCCACATTATTATCAACCGGAAAGTTGCTGAAAGAGTACCAACTGAACGATACATTAAAGACACGCATATACGGACTAAGGAGAGCGGCATATTACAGAAAACAAGACTACAATCAAGCCCTTGCAATGGCGGATAGCAGCAAACAGCTAACCCGTAAAAGCAAAGATACGCTTGCCTACTTCACTGCAAACCAACTATACCTTCAAATTATAGAAGCAATGCAGCAACATGAAAAATATACCCAAGGGTACAAAAAGTTGATAGAAGAACTTAGAGACTCTCCCAACCACCAGTCCCTCATTTATTATGCATTCGAAAATCTGCTGAATACCAGTTTGGAAAGAAAAGATTACCGGCAAGCGCTGAAGTATCTCCAACTGTTATCCAATGAACGTCGCAGCCGATACGAAATTCCCCATTACCTATTGCTCCGTGGGAGGACATACGCAGCCCTGAACCAGACAGATTCCGCCAAATATTACTATCAGCAAGCTGCAACCTCCACTTCAGAATTTATTGCCATGGAAGCAAATGCTCTTTTATTCAATCTGATAAATCAAGAAGATTATCCAGAACAAGCGTTTTACAGCAAACAAAAGGAAAATACAATAAAAAATAATATACTTGGCAACATCAATTCAGAAATACAAAGAAGAGAATTCAACGAGCTCAAATTGCAAAACGAGCTATACCAGCTTCATTTTCAGCAACAGAAGCACGAACTATGGATGCTCGGAATCATCACAGCTTTACTAAGCGTAGGGTTCATCGCATTCTTCTTTTATCAAAGAGAGAAAAAAGAGCGGTTGCAGCAAGAGAATCTATTATTGCACAAGGAAGCGGAACTAAGCGGATTGCGGGAAAAAGAAATCCGACAGAGAAACAAAGAAGCGGAGTTGCGGGAAGCTCTTTTCAGAAGAATATCGTTCTTTCATAAACTACCTTCCCTCCACACCGATGACAAGCAGGATGAATCTGCCGCTAACAGCAAAATAGTGGTAACAAACACAGAGTGGGCGGAAGTCATTTCAGTCGTAAATGATGCCTTCGACAATTTTGTAGTTCGCTTACAACAAGCCTATCCTTCTTTGGGAGAAAAAGAAATCGGCTTCTGCTGCCTCGTCAAAATCAATGTCAATATACAGGATTTATCAGACATCTACTGTATCAGCAAAGCAGCTATCACCAAACGAAAATATCGAATCAAAACCGACAAGCTGGGAATCACTGATGAAAACATAAGCCTTGACAGTTTTCTCAAAGCATTTTAGTAATTAGTCCAACCTCATTTATATTTTGTCCGCCTTACAAAATAACGCAATAGCGTATATTCTACTAATAATCAGATATATAAGCGACAACCAAGAGAGCATTCTTGTCCGCCTGTTTTTTTGTTTTTCTATTTGTTTCAGCCTACTTTTGTCCCGAAGCCAATTAGAAAAACAGTACTAACTAAATACATATCAGTATGAAAAACAGAAGTATTATTTTCAGTTTATGCGCTTGTTCTTTATTAGCAATTTTTGCTTTTACAGACAACAGCAAAGCAACGAAAGACCCACTGGCACTATCGCCTGTCGTAGCCAAGAGCGTCACAACACCTACGGGAACATTAATTTCCTGTAATTTAAAAAGCCTGAAAGATACGGTAGACATTCCCCTGAGCTATCTGACAGAAGAACTCCAAGTGGTACAGTTAGACAATCGGGATGAAGCACTGGTAGGAGGTTGGGTACGTACTACTGTCAGCGACAATTACATTCTGGTTAGTAATAACAAACAGACTCCCTATAAACTTTTCACCCGTGACGGCAAATATATCACCAACATTGGCGCCTATGGCCAGGGACCGAACGAATACGGAAATACGTACGCTGAACAGTTAGACGAGGCCCACAACCGTATCTATATCCTACCCTGGCAAAGTGACAAATTACTTGTATTCGATTTGAAAGGAAATCCACAAGCCCCCATCCCATTATGCCTGCGCGTTCCTAAAGGACAATTCAGAGTAGACACGGAGAAATCGGAAGTCACAGTGACGGTACTGCCATTTCAGGGTTGGCCGGCAGTAGTATGGACACAAGATTTTAACGGCAAACGCAAAAACTTCGTTGCTCCCGCACATCTGACCGTTCCACGAGACTTCAGTAATGAAGTATTTATGGGTAACAACACCTCCGATTATGATGTCATGCTAATGGTCATTATGCCTACCCCGCGAGTAGACAGCCTATACCACTACAACAATGCCAAAAACCGTCTGGAAGCCCGTTTCACTGTCGAATATGCCAATAAAGATAAAATTCCCTGGCATGGCTATTCCGAATATCCGCGCCATTTTATAGGCGACGTTTCTTTCCCGGTACAAATGTCTAAAAACACATGGGGAAGCACTAAGCCTGCCAAATATATTGTAGACAAAAAGACACTGCACGGCAACTATTTCCACTTGTACAATGACTTTTTAGGAACAAAGGAGATGCAGATATGGCCGTCTTTCGGCAACGGATATTACGTCTCTAACATGGAACCGTCACAACTAAAAGAAACACTAGAGAAAGAACTGGCAAGAAAAGATCTCCCCAGCACAGTACGAAAACGTACACAAGCGTTAGTGAAATCATTAAACGAAGACAATAACAACGTTGTTCTCTTTGCTAAAATGAAAAAATAAAAATCCTCCAAAAAGCAATAAAAAAGCTGCACCCCAAAAGTTTTTTGTCTAACTTTTGGGGTGCAATGCATTTTGAGACAGCCTCTTCTTTTTTTTTATCCGTAAAAACCGTACTTTCGCAGAAAAGAAATCAAAATGATGAAAAAGAGTAGCATTTTAATCCTCATAGCTATCTGCCTGTTCAGTTGCAGCAAGCCTTCCAAGGAAGCCAGTATCACCGGAGAAATCAAAGGATTGGGAACAGATACACTTTACCTGTACGGCATGGACGAATTGCGCGACCGGATAGACACGATCTTCACCAAGGACGACAAATTCGCCTATACCATCCCGGTAGACACCATTACTCCTGCTTTTCTGCTTATCAACAACCAAATAGAATATCCCATATATCTTGATAAAGGAAACAAAATCAAAATTAAAGGAGATATAAGCAATCCGGAATACCTTCATATCGAAGGGAATATATATAATCAGGAGTTTACTGCTTTCCAGGAAGATCTGCGAGGGCTGGGCACTCCCTCTGAAAAGGTATTGGAGCAGAAAGCGGAAGAGTTCATCCGGGGACATCATTCTTCATTCGTCAGCCTCTACCTATTGGATAAATACTTCGTCCAAAAAGACTCGCCCGACTTCAATAAAATAAAAAAACTCATCGAAGTAATGGCAGGAGTATTGCAAGACAAACTTTACATCGAACGTCTTAACGAAAGCATCTCCCAAGCGGAAAAGACAGAGATCGGTAAATATGCCCCATTTTTCAGTCTCCCTAATGTGAAAGGAGAAAAGATAAGCCGCACATCGGAAAACCTCAAAAAGAAAAACCTGCTAATCAATTTCTGGGCTTCATGGGGTGATAGTATTGCCAATCAAAACAGCAATGCCGAACTGCGGGAAATCTACAAAAAATACAAAAAGAATAAATATATAGCCATGTTGGGCATTTCTCTTGACTTGAACAAGGAGCAATGGAAAGACGCTATTAAACGTGACACGCTGGACTGGGAACAAGTGTGCGACTTCGATGGATTTAACTCCGAAGTTGCTAAACAATATACGATCCGGCAAATACCGGCCAACATACTCCTGTCAGCAGACGGAAAGATTCTGGCAAAGGACCTCAAAGGCGAAAAGCTGAAGAAGAAAATTGAAGAAGTAGTTTCCGCAGCAGAAGAAAAAGATAAGAAAGACAACAAAAAAAGAAATAACCAGTAACCAAACGTGTTAATTAAAGTTTTCGGAGCGGCTGTTCAAGGGATTGATGCAACACTCATCACAATCGAAGTAAACAGCTCGCGTGGCTGTATGTTTTATCTCGTCGGCCTTCCGGATTCAGCGGTCAAAGAAAGCCACCAACGTATCATCTCCGCACTGCAAGTCAACGGTTATAAAATGCCGACCACCAATATTGTAGTCAATATGGCGCCGGCAGATATCCGGAAAGAAGGTTCGGCCTACGACCTGCCTCTTGCTATCGGGTTGCTGGGCGCCAGTGAAACCATATCATCGGAGAAGTTTTCCCGCTACCTGTTAATGGGAGAATTGAGCTTGGACGGAAGCATACAACCGATCAAGGGAGCACTTCCCATTGCCATCAAAGCACGGGAAGACGGTTTTGAAGGATTAATCATTCCCCAACAAAATGCGCGGGAAGCCGCCGTAGTTAACCAGTTAAAAGTCTATGGAGTCAGCAATATCAGGGAAGTCATTGAGTTCTTCAATAATGAACGCGAATTAGAACCGACAGTTGTTAATACCCGAGAAGAGTTCTATGCCCATCAAAGTACTTTCGAGTTTGATTTTGCAGATGTGAAAGGGCAGGAAAACGTGAAAAGAGCACTGGAGGTAGCTGCTGCCGGCGGACACAATCTCATCATGATAGGTGCGCCGGGAAGCGGAAAATCAATGATGGCCAAACGCCTTCCTTCCATTCTCCCTCCCCTCTCGTTGGGTGAAAGCCTCGAAACGACCAAGATACACTCCGTAGCAGGAAAATTAAACCGCAATTCCTCCCTAATCACTCAACGCCCTTTCCGTGACCCGCACCATACGATTTCGCAAGTAGCAATGGTAGGCGGGGGCAGTTTTCCCCAGCCGGGGGAAATAAGTCTGGCGCATAACGGAATTTTATTCCTAGATGAACTGCCGGAGTTTAATAGAAACGTACTTGAGGTACTGCGGCAACCATTGGAAGACAGGAGAATCACAATCTCCCGAATAAAAAGCAGCATCGATTACCCGGCCAGTTTTACACTGGTAGCTTCGATGAATCCTTGCCCTTGCGGATATTATAATCATCCGACGAAGGCTTGTGTATGCAGTCCCGGGCAAGTACAGAAATATTTGAATAAAATTTCCGGCCCGCTGCTCGACAGGATTGACATTCAAATAGAAATCATTCCCGTACCATTCGATAAGATATCTGACCAAAGAAGGGGAGAATCCAGTGAAACGATCCGCGAACGAGTTATCAAAGCACGACAAATACAAGAAAAGCGCTACGCCGAATATCCCGGTATCTATTGCAATGCACAGATGAACAGCAAATTACTGTCACTATTTGCCCGGCCGGATGACAAAGGGCTTACCTTATTAAAGAATGCAATGGATCGGCTCAATTTATCCGCCCGCGCCTATGACAGGATATTGAAAGTATCACGCACCATTGCCGATCTAGAAGGAAGTGAGCAAATTCTTTCCGGACATTTAGCGGAAGCGATCAGTTATAGAAATCTGGATAGGGAGAACTGGGCCGGATAACAGGACAAGAAAAACAAGTGTTTGTATAATTAGGTTACCAGACCCATTGTATGCTATAATTACCCGAATTCAAGAAGATTCCATGCACGAAAATCAATATGACTAAAATAATTTACAGTTCACTACATAAACGCCTATTCGGTTTATAATAAATTTCCGAATCGTTTATTATAAACGGTATCCAAGTTTATTATAAACTCTCAAATAGAAATTTAGAATCTTAGCATCCATTTATTACAACAAAAAAGGCTGCAATTCCTATAAAGATTGCAGCCTTTTGCCTATATTAATCATTCCTGTCTCTGTACAAGGGTAGGACAGTTAGCTATATTTGTTGTAATATCTCACTATTTTCATACTCGATTTTATATCTTTTTTCTCATTTATTCATTAATAACTCAAGTTTCACAAACACCCTGCATAGTTTGAGGTTGAGCAATAAGTCAGTAGTATCTAATATTCTCCTCCTTCAGGAAGGAGGAGTACCCGTAGGGGGAGGTGGTAGGTCTCCCCCCCCCTTTATATTCTCAGACTACAAATATACAACATTTAAAGCCGTTTGTCAAGTCCTTGTAGCATGCTTTCTGTTAATTACTGCATTTTCTCTTTTTCAAGAGAGCCACAGACCTGTATTCACTTTCTTCAATAGTTTACCTAATCAAGCAAGAACCTTTCCGCACGTCCCGGAGTCAACAACTCCCATAAAGAAGCAACCGTCCATCCCGGTGCAAAGATATCATTATAGTACCCTTTTCCGTTCTTACCATAATCCCAATTAGTGTGCTGAACGACTTCCGGATAGAAGCCGGATTTTGCAATGCCGCATAAATGCCCTTCATAAGGTAGCAACTGACGCATAGATGTAGATATCACCTCCGCAAAATCGGCCATACGAGGTTCAGCATATTCCTTTGACAACCATTGAAGTACAGATGCAAACTCAAAAACAAAAACATCAATATGGTTATTCTCCACAGAAACATTTCCCCAACCACGAGTTTTAAGACCTATATCACCCAGCATCTGTCCCGGTGCGAAAGGAACGTCCCACAAATAATACCAGGATAAAGCAAAATAAGCCGCTTTTTTTGTCAAATCGGCATAATGCCTATGTTCTTCTCCCTTTGTTATCAATGAAAGATAGTAAGTAGCGGTAGCAGCATAGAGAGAAGCCTCTTTATCCTCGCAGTTCGCATCCAATGTAGATGAGAAATAATCAGCTTTCGAAATCAGCTCTTTCTCTAAATAGTCTGCCGTCCGTTTGGAACTGGCCAAATAACGCTTATCTTTAAAATATTTATATCCCATAACTAGTGGCAACGTAGCAGATGGGGTACTTCCCCCACTCGGATCGACAATAGTTAAATCATCACGAAACTTACGGGGGAAACTACCATCAACATTCTGTAACTGTAAGAACATATCCAATATTCTTTTCAACTTTTGCTCCCACTCAGGATGACGGCGTCCGTTCTCTTTTTCATAAGCTAAGAAATGGAACATGGCATAGACGCCTTCCGACTGACGCCGGATACTATGGATCGGTTCCTCATATCCCTTGTCAAAATTCACGGATTCCTTGAAAAATCCCGCTTGTGTGAAACCATTCTTCAAATAACTATCAAATATCTTTGTACTGTTCACTTTCAGTTCTTCCCGGTTCGATTGCCAACCGTATTCCCATGCATTAAATGCATTAAGAAGTACACGACCGATAAAACCAACCTCAGCCTGACCGTTTCTTTCACAATCACTTACCTTCAGATGTATTCCGGAATTATAAACCAGCGGTTGATTATCGACCAAACTATTTACAAAAAAGCAACTAAGCACTTGCTTCATATCCGCTATAGAATATGAATTCTCCACAGGTTTTGGTGCATAGGTATCATAACAATGCTCCCATGTATGCTGTATAAAGTCTGAAAAATCATCCGCACCACTTTCCATTATTTCCCATGTCAACAATACCGACTCACCTTTCTTCATCAGTTGAAAAGCCTCCACCTCAGGTGCTAATGTTAATTTACGAATATAACTTTTAGGAGCCTCCCGATAGGGAAAACCAAAAGAAAGCATAGCTATTCCCTGTTGATTCTCAAATCCGGTAAATCCCAAGGAAGTCTTCCCTGAAAGAATGATCTCTCCTTCTTTATGTGTAGCTAAAGCATCCATAGAAAAATCATCCAAACGATTTACTGTCATAAATCGTTTTTCTTTTTCACTAAAAATCCCCGTAAGTGGTGCGCTCAACCTGTCTTCACGAACCAACCAACTATCCGACGTATGGAATGATGGAGCTTTTTTAGGAGAACGCAAATTACGGCGATACCAAAATCCCGGCATATAAAACTGACAGTTATCATGGCGATAGCCCGTACTCAACAATTGACGATAGTTGAAGTAAACATCCTGTGCAGCGGTAAGCTGTACAGTCAATCGCATACAACTATCCCGTTCTTCAACTTTATGAAAAACCGTTATCGGCAATTTATTATCCGAACGCCACTCATAATCAAAATAGCTATTCTCCAACTTATCCGGATGCAGTTTATAATTCACAGCATTATTACCCGGAACCTTTAAAGATAGTTCTACCTTCATATTCTCAGGAACATACTTCACTGCTCCCATACAGGCAGTACCAAACAAAATCGCTGTACAACCCACAAATGTCCTTAATATCGTTTTCATACCTCTTATCTATTGTTCTATTATACCTTCATTTCCATTCAGAATCTAATGAGTTATCGGCCAATATACCGCATAACGTTCAAAATGAACTTTATAAAAAGGTTCCAGCACTATATGCTCAAAACCTTTCAAGTTTATACCAAACTTCAATGGTTCTCCTGAAACAACCTCCACATGAGTTGGAATCCGTTCTACAGGTTCTCTGAATACCGGGACTTTTGCCATGTCCATCTTATTCATAGCCGTATTGTTCATCTTTCCCCAAAAAGTAGTAGGAAGATTTTCCTTTCCCATACGCCCGGCAAGCACGTAAGGCCCATATAATAATGCAACATAACGGTCGGTACCTGTTAAGTTCTCTGTATATATATGCATCGGAAGTCGTAGTGTAATCACATTCTTCCGCTCCCACACTCTGTCTATAATCCAATACCCATCACTGCCAAGCAGAGGCTGTTCTTCTTCTCCATTAATTATAAAAGTAGCCTTATCAGTCCAATCAGGTTTACGAATGCGCAGAATCAGTTTCTGCTTTTTCTTTAGATTCAATGTAAGGTCAACTTGTTCGGATTCCGGAATCCGGCTTTGCTGAATAAGCTCGACTCCTTCTTCTTTCCAAGAAAGAATGGAAGGAATAAACAGATTCACTCTTATATCCTTTTCTTGATGCCTATTCGTCACTTTATGGCTATAAATAAACTTACCCAGCTTCGCCGGACTTTCCAGCCCTGTATGTCCACAGCACCAGAAAGAGCTATCACGTGAAGCATAAATACGATAATGCCCCGGTCGCATGGAAGTAAAATAGCAGCACATACCCTTCACCGGGTCATAGGCTGACAAGATATGATTAAATAAAGTTCTTTCATAATATGCCGCCTTAGTCGCATCCGGTTGCTGCATGAACAGAGCTTCGGTCAAACGTAACATATTTACGGAATTACACGTTTCCGGTCCGCTGATATGGAGCATCCTATCAATGAACTCCTTTTTAGAGAAGAAATGTTCTCCGGTACTATTACCACCTATTACCCAAGTATGGTTTTGCTTCACAATATTCCAGAAATTAGTCGCCGCAAGAAGAAAGGCCCGATCACCGGTAAACATATAATATTTATGGAAACCCGTAAATTTCGGGATCTGTGTATTGGCGTGCCCCCCGAATAAAACATCCTTTCCTTCAGACAAAGGAACCCACATAGCCCGATCATTTAAACGGCGGGCCCAATCAAGGAAACGCTTTTGCCCCGTCAACTCATAAACCTCAACGTAAGACTCATTAATCGAACCATGTTCACAAATCAATAATTGCTGAATCTGTTCATCAGTCAACTTATCCAATACCTGAGAACCAAACCAATCGGCCAACCGTACTAATATCGGCAACGCTTCTTTCAAGTCACACTGTGTATAAGCAGCAGAAAGCCCGAGCAGCATCTTATTAATCAGATAAACAGGTGCCCAAGCACCATTGACCGTAGGATTATTCGTTTTTATCTTTCCTGAGGCTACTTCCCTGAATAGTTCCCTGCCTCCTTTCACACCTAACAGGAAGCCATCTTTACCGGCTTCCTGACATAGCTTCAATTCTTTCAGCACATATTTCAATCGTCTCAGCAACTCTCTATCGCCTGTAGATTGATACATCATCGATACGGAAGAAAGATAGAACCCAAGAAATCCACCCCGAAGCGGGCCTGCTCCCCATACGTCTTGCGACTCCCAGCCGGCATAAGGTCCGGCTTTCGATGACAATCCCGCTTCAATCCGATAAAAATGAAGCAAAGAGTCAGGATTCAGCCAAAGAAGATATTCTTTGCCTTTTTGTTGCAAATCAAGAAAAGGACCATCTGACAAACGTATTTCTTTCAATGGAAAATAACTTTCAAAAGACGTCCCCAGCGATGTCTCCCCTTTTCGTAACACAGACATAGCAGGATTCACCGAGCCAAAGATTAGCAATAAGCTCAATAGCATTCTTACAGATGTCTTGGCTACTATACGTTCGCACATTATCATATCCATTATTCAAATTCTATTTTCTTCGCAGGAATCAGCCGAACAGGACCTATTAACCCCGATTCTATCAATGGCGAGTCTTTCCGGTAATGTTTCCAAGTAGTGAATGCCACTCTTCCGCCTTCCGGTTTATTTACTCCATTTCTATACCAGTCCGGTAGCTTTCTGATAGCCCCACGGCTCAAAGCAGCAATTCCATTTACTCCCCCTCCGGGTACATACTCGTTCTCCTCCGGTAACTGTTCATCCCCAATCAAACGATTCGTCCATTGATTAGTCACCTTAATTTCCAATGTATTTTCACCCGGCTTCAGCACATCAGTGACATCAATTAAATACGGACGGGACCAAAAGATCCCTTTATTTACTCCATTGACAATCACCTCCGCCATCACCTCTACTGCACCCAAATCAAGGAAAACAACTCTATCCTCAGACATCATAGAAGGTTTCACAACAAAGTTAGTTTTATAAGTAGCTGTACCAGAAAAATATTTAACGCCCTCATCTTCGTGTCTATGCAAAGAGAACAATTTGGGCAAACTTATTTTTTCCGGTGCTCCCAGCCCTTTCGGGAAGCTAACCTCCCATTTCTGATTTATCATCACCGGACTTCCTGTTTTTTCAACCTTTACCTCTCTTTTTATACCGTCCGATGTAACAAATTCATAATTCCCATCACTCCATGCCAACAGAGAGCGGGTATCCGCATAAGGTATCCAGTCCAATATACGCTCATCAGTATTTCTTGTATATCCTTTGGCTACCAATTGAGAAATCTCCTTATCTGATAATACTTTAGAAAACAATACCGGAACAGACATATCCCCATTATAATAGGAAGCTCCTTCTTTTAAAGTAGTAAAATTCAATCCAGGATGAATTGTCTGCAAAGACTTCGTCTTATAAGCTATATGCTCTCCATTGATATAAATATGCGGAGCCCCTTCCCTATAAACCAGACAAATATGGCTCCAACCGGAAATAGGTTTTTCCACTCCCATTTTAAACTCAGGATATCCTTTCTCATTCTCCCATACCGCAACTCCATTTCTACCTACAGCCAGTCCACAAGTGGCATGTCCTGCGCCATATAACAGTTCACCGCCCGACGGATAGATTGCATAATATTCCGTCCAAGGGTACGGTATATATCCCATTGGATTATCTATATTCAACATGGCATCTGATTCCGGTTTCACCCACAATGAGATTGAGAAATTATCTCTTATGTCAGGGTATGCCGCCTGCTTCCATTCTTCGGTTGATATAGCAGAAGCATCTATCAGACACTTCCCATCTTTATGAATAGAACGAATAGCCTTCTGTTCAGGAAGGTCAGAACGAAAGACGACGAACACAGAACCATACGCTTCCAGTTGAACAGGCACCGATATGGTTTCTTCATTCGTTTGATATACCATAGCCCGTGTTCTTTCACCTGATACAGGATTCCAAAACTCAGGAATCTTTCCTTTCACACGAAAGTTACAAATCAGCTCTTTCGAAGTCCGTTGCTGGTTAGCAACAAAATAAACATCCGCCTCTCCTATCTGCCTATGGATATAACGTATTGGGGCACTAATTGAATCTGTGCTCACTTCAAAGTCAGGTCTTAACTGAATCTTCTCAAGTACTTGTTCCAAGTTCAAAGAGGTCTCCCAGAAAATCCTACCTTTCCCTACGCTACGATCCACCACTGTAGTTGCGGCCTTTCCCCATAGTTCGTCACAAAGTTCTTCAAACTCTTTTTCTTCAATAACTGAATAAGATTGCAACCCTACGGTCTGTTGCGGACGGGCACCGACAATTATCAATCCCTGTTCCACCATATTCCGCAGTTTCCTCAATAGACCCAACGTAATATGCGATTGTTCCTGTAAAACCAATACACGATAATTCATTCCGTCCGGAAGCCTTAAACGCCCGCGTTCTACCCAAGCTCTATTCAATAACGTTTCCGTATTCATCAAATCGTAATCATATCCTTCCGGTGGTACCGGATTCAAATCTCTTCTATGCACTTTCGTGTATCCTACAATATTATCACCTGTAAAGTATGCAAAATCAGCTACGAATAGTCCCTCTTGCAATAGAGTTTGACAACGGTTCAGATAATTTATCCAGGCACATCCCGGCTCCCACCAGGTATTAGTTCTGTCAAAATGTATTCCCCAAGGGCCTAAAGTCATAGCGGGAGCAGCATCCGGATGAGGTTGCATTGCATAACGATGAATCACCATCCGATTAATCCCCTCTGTAAACGCCTTATCACCAACAGCCTTCAAAGCAAATGGGTATTCCTGCCATCTTCCCGACTCAGGTTCAGAAGTATATGCTTCGGCACCCACCACTTTCTGACCGTTGATATGAGCTATCGAAGACGCCAATTTTGTAGTACGCCGCATCATCAAGTTGTTCTGGAAAATAGCAGATAACCCATTCCAAAACTCTCCCATAACTCCATCTACCCGTGAGCCTATTTGTAATTCTTCCATTGGTCCGCGGTCATAAGGTTCGCAATAGGATACCAGCCCATATTGATTACATAGATTCCGAAATTCACCATAATAATTATCTGCCAACAAGTCAGCCTGTACACGACGAATATCCCATAAGAAACGTTCTGTCATTTCTTTGCTTCCTACAATCTTACCTGTCATAGCCGGCAAATATTTAATCAAATCATATCCGGTCCTTTCACAAAACTCACCTTCAAATCCGGATGTCCAGTTTTGCATACCGACTTCCCAACTATCTATCTCCAGTCCTATCTGAATCTGGTGAACATAAGGTTTGATTAGTGGATACAATAAATCCATCATTTTATTAAAATGAAGCTGAATCGCCTGTTTGCTAAACTTATCGCATTCAAGCCCCACGCCTGTATCCGGAGCTGCACAGTTTTTTCTTCCGGTAGAAGTATGTCCCAAACGGATGACAGTCCAGTTTCCCAAAGGTGCCTCCCAATTCAGACGTCCCAAAGAATCAACCTGATTCGTCAAGTCAATAATATCTTCCAAGCGAATAACTTGTTCTTTGTCATACGTTTGTATACCGATCTTCCCTCTATGATTAAAAACACTGTTATTCAATAACTGCCAATCAGAAAAGCCCACAGGTTTACCATTCTTGAAAGAAGGGAAAGCTAACACAGCTATATCTCTATAATATCCTAATTCCGTTACCGGCCGGAGTAATAAAGTATCCACCCGTTTACCGCCTGCCACCTCAGTCTCACTCCAAGTCAATTTTTGCATTGAATACTCAGGAGTAATCCAAGGACCACCACTTGACGACCAACCCGGACAATTATGCATCACATAATCAATGCCTAAACGAGCTGCTTCTTTTATAGCATGTGCTTTTAATTCCGACCACTCCGGACTTAAGTAAGTAACAGGCCCCTTTGGAATTCCAGTTCCCCCTTCCAGATTGAAAACACCACCTATCCCAATACGATGCATCGCCTCCAGATCCTTTGTAATGCCTTCCTTTGTGATATTTCCATTCATCCAGAACCAATATGTATAAGGCCGGGCAGTCGAAGACAATTGGGTAAAGTCTTTTTCCAGCTCACTCATCGGCTTAACTTTTACAGGATGAGCAGTGCCTGAAGGCAAAGGAAGTTTCTCGCTTACCGGAAGCGGCTTCCCAAAACATGGAACGCCAGATGCATCAAAAGTAAACTTCTGAAGACGAATATCCCGTTTCCAACCAGGTTTTCTCTCTTTTTTCGTATGGTAATAAATATAATGTTCCCTGTCATCAGGAGAAGTTGTAAAACTGGCATGCCCTACCCCAAATACTTGATCGGTACCTTCAAATACAGGTTTATCACTTTTAATCCAGCTTTTCGGATCTAACAAATCTGCGTCCGGGTCCTTCAGACGCAAATAAGAAAGTTTATATGTATCCAGCCATGATTGCCCGCAGGAATAAACAACAAACACATCTTTCCCGTGTTTTAAAATCTGCGGTCCCTCATTCAATGGCAACTCTCCTTGTTCATAATAGCGGTCCGGTGACGATATTTTTACTCTTCCGGAAGCCATTGTCCAAGGATTCTCCATTTTTGCGATATAAAGATGTTGCTGAGTTTTGTCAGTCGGTTCACTATTCTCCCAACCGGACCAGACAGCATACAATTGTCCCTTATGCTCCAACAAAGTCATATCAATCGCCCAGCGATTGTTTTTCCAGTCTCCCAAAACATCCCCCGTAAACAGCATTCCTTTGTCGATATACTCGCCCATTGCGTCTGATGTAACAGATTCCAACACGCCCGTCTTTTGGTGAATAAAAGGAGGACCGCTATATCCGCCCGCATAAAAAATATACCATTTACCTTTCCAGAAATGAAGTTCGGGTGCCCAAATACAAGTCGAATTCCATTGCCCTTTTTCCGGTGCCTTCCAAACACGTACAGGAGGATTTATCTTATGCAAATCACGAGAACGGGAAACTCCGATGCCACCCGGCACCCCGCAGCAATAATAATACCATCCTTCATGTTTTACAACCCACGGATCAGCACCCGAAGGCAGGATAGGATTTGTGTAATATCCGTCATATTCTTGCCCACTCACCATCACCGAACAGACAATCATCATTATCCAGAAAGATAATCTTTGTATCATTTAAAATGAAGTTTTTAATGAAGTTTTTCTTTTAAAATATCTCTTTTATAACGTACTAAAGCTTCAACATAATAATAATCAGCGTAAGTTAACGGTACATCAACCTCTGCCTTACCCGGATTATTACCTACTGAATGTTTCAGAATAAAATTACAATTTGTACCAGGCTCAGCCAAGTATTCCGGCGATGACAAAGTCTTCAACTGTGTTTCGGCAACAGAAAGACATTGTTTTGAGAAATCACCTTCAGTATACTGGCTAAGTTCGATGAAAGCCGAGGCCATTAATGCTCCCGCAGAAGCATCACGAAGTTCATTGGGAATACCAGGAGCATCAAAATCCCAATATGGAATTTTATCTTCAGGCAAACGAGGATGATTCATAATAAATCTAGCCACATTCGTAGCATGTTGCAGATATTTCTCTTGCCCGGTCTCACGATACATCATTGTATAGCCATATAATGCCCAGCCCTGGCCACGTGCCCAACATGATTCATGAGCATATCCCTGACAAGTGTTTTTCTTTTCAGGCTGTCCCGAGATCGTATCATAAGAAATCACATGGTATGAGCTATAATCCGGACGGAAATGATGCTTCATCGTCACATCTGCATGTGACTTGGCTATTTCCGCAAATTTCGGATTATCGGAATTCTTGGAAGCCCACATCAACATCTCTAAATTCATCATATTATCAATAATTACCGGATATTCCCACACTTTCTGATTCCAGTCCCATGAACGTATGCAACCGACTTGTGGACGAAAACGAGTACTCAATGATTCCGCTCCTTGCAACAATACCTGTTTATACTCATCATTGCTTGTCAGACGCAATCCATTACCAAAACTACAATACAACATAAATCCCACATCGTGATTATCTGTTGTGTATTTCTCATTTTCTATCCTTTTGGTATAATTTTCTGCATACATTTTCAAGGAATCATCTTGATTCACCTCATACAAATACCATAATACCCCAGGGAAAAAACCACTTGTCCACCATTTGGCCTTTGAAGTCATCAGTTTACCATCCTTACCAATAGTACGTGGCAATTTCTCCTCTTCATTCAATAAATTCTCAGCCATTAACTTTGATTGAACAGTCGCTATTTGCAAACTATTATTCACAAGAGTACTCATTTCGCTTTTGGGAGCTGAACAACTACAAACTGCCATCAGTCCCAAAAATGCAATAATAGATGAACCTACTTTCATTTATATATTCTTTAAAATTATTTTTCTAATTGAAGTTTTTTTATTCTTATCTGAGTTTCCAGTTCTTTTATCTCTTCACTTAATGAGACAGAACCCACTTTGTTTTCATTCTCTGCAACATCCGATTGGCGGTCAAACACCATCCGACCTACAACAGAATCACCTTTCAACCATATAGCACTGCTATATCGCTCCGAAACAATATTATACCCACCTTGCCATTGAACAAAAGCGTATTCTTTTATCCTCTTCTCACTATCCTGCAGAATAGGAACAAAGCTTTTTCCCTGTAATTGCCCCTCAGGAACCGGAACTTTACACAACTCACACAATGTGGGATAAATATCCACAAATTCTACAACTCCCCCAGCTTTTCCGCCTTTACAATGAGGCACACGGACAATCAATGGAGCACGGGTCGCATGATTCATCAGGTTATGTTTTCCCCAGAAACCATGTTCACCCAAATGCCAGCCATGATCTCCTAATATCACTACTATCGTACTCTCTGCCAATCCCAAGCGTTCAAGTTCATCAAGTACTAAACCGATCTGCGCATCTATGTAACTCACACATGCATAATAACCGTGTTTTGCCTCTCGCTGAAAAGCCTCATCCTTTGTTGTCGTAAATTTCCCATATCCACGAATCTCACCGGAGGAAGTAACCTGCTTCGGCAATGCTTTAGGTCGATAAGGATTCGATGCCAACTGAATCTTCTCCCTTTGATATAAATCCCAATATTTCTTAGGAGCATTGAACGGCAAATGTGGCTTCCAGAAGCCACATGCCAAGAAGAAAGGTACTTTCATCTCTTTCAATCTCCTTAAATCTGCAATCGTCTTCTGCGCTACTCTACCATCAATATAAGTTGTATCCGAGACATCAGCCGATTCACAGAACGGTCCTCGCAAAGTCTTAGGGTGGATATAACGGGAAGACTCTTCGTTCTGCCACAATTCCCACTTATTATATTCAGCCCAATCCTTACCGTAACCATCAGGATATACTCTCCACGGATATTCTGACCAACTACGGGCATGATCGGTTATATTATGGAAAACTTTTCCATTGGAAATAACATAATATCCGTTTTTCTTAAAACACTCCGGAAGCGAAAGTGCCTTGGGACAATCTTTCTCTGCATTAGCATCGAAAGCAGTAAAACGTTCCGGATAACAAGGATATACTCCTGTAAACAGACTCGCTCTGGAAGCCCCGCTCACAGGAATATTACAATATGCATTTTGAAAGACCGTAGCCTGCTCCGCCAATCTATCAATGTGAGGAGTCACAATATCCTCTATTCCATAACACCCCAATTCAGGCCGCATATCATCAGCAATGATAAATAAAACATTCATCTTATCTTTCTTCTGTCCATAAACATGGGCAGAAGAGACTAAAGTAATCACACCTACAAAATAAAATGATTGAATGCTGCTCATAGCTATATCCTTTGGAATGTAAAACCAGATTATTTAAAATTAACTCCCTCAAATGAGAATCTATTCTTAGCGTCAGTCTTATATTCTTTCAAATAAGGAGAATAAGTGTCCACTTTTACCTGTTTCTTTTTCACATCTATATCTACAATACGTAAAAAACCGGTTTGTCCTCTATTCGTTCCTTTCACTCCATCCTGAAAGTTAGCCAACATCTGATATACCTTATTACCTTGTTCGCCTATACTAACCAACGTCCCAACACCGCCATTCAAAACATGTCCACTAAAGACAAAGAGGATATTGGGATATTTGCTCACCAACTTATCCCACATTTGCTCACCATTATTCACCGCATTCTCACCGGTATCCTTTCCCAAACCATATTTCTGCGGCAACCAACGGTCTCCTTCTCCCATACGCGTATCGTCTGAGTACATATACGCATGCGTATTAATAATCACCTTATGATGCGGATGTTTCTTCACAACCTCTCCCGCCCAATCAAGTACATTATTACGAGGCCCGAATTCCAAACAAAGAATTAGCCATTTTATTCCGGCAGCTTTGAAAGTATACCATACATTATCCATTTTCCCTTCTTCAAACGCACCTCCGAAATTCTTCATCTTACTGTATTTTGCATAAGGAAAATAGTTATTAAACAATTGGGAATCTCTTTTATTCGAATTTTTTCCCAAATCGTGATTTCCCATAACAAAAGCATAAGGAACTTTATCATCCATCATATTCAAGGTAGAAGCTGCCACCGCCCACTCTTTATCAATATTGTGATCCGTCATATCCCCTTGCTGTAAAACAAAATCAATACTATCTGCATGTTCCACCGCCCACTGGGTCTGCGATCTCAGAATGTCCGGGTAAAGTCGTGAATAAGTTTGTATGTCCGGCAATAAAACCAATCTGACCTGTTTCTGTGTACTGCAACTTGACAATACCAGAATTGTAGTAGCCAATAAAGCTGCCAATCTCAAATGTTTTTTCATAATATTTCTATTTTTATTCAACTCAGTTGAAGGTATGTTGTACTATTGTTACTTAAATAGAACATACCTTCGAGATTTAATTCTAGTTTCTAATAGAACCATCTTTCTTTATATCACGACTTCCGCTCCATATTTTAACCGAAGACCATTTCTCAGGCTTGGCCGTCCAGAATTCATCATCCGCCTGTAAACCCAAAGGCAAGAAAATAAAAGTACACAAATAATTACTGCCAGTAGATACATATCTGTCGGCAATCTCGGGCTGGTGCCCACAAAATCCCAGATTCAGCCATCCATCCTTATCAAATGTACCTTTGGCCAATTGTCTTTTCATAACCTTAGTTAGAGCGCAACGCACTTGTGCCGGTTTGATATGTTCAGGTAATAATTTCATCCAGGATACCTGAGCTAATACCTGAAAAGCCCCAAAACGATAGCCCATTGATCTTCCCAATACAGGATAGGTCCCTTCCGGAGATATCATCTTTTCTTGTTGATCAGCATAACGGATCAGGCGTTGTAACTGTACGTCATAAAAATCAGCCCCTTCCACTTTATGCTCTTTCATGACCGCCAATACATCTATCAACATGGGTTGAATCACATAACTGTTGTAATAATCCAAATGAAAATTACGCCCGTCACCATACCAGCCATCTCCTTTATACCATTCTTTATGTCTCTTTAACGCATAGTGAATTGGTTTCAAATCACATTCACCCGTAAACTCCAATAAGGCCGCTTCAATAGTAGCAGAGAACATCAACCAATTAGACTCTGAAGCCTTGATCCTGCGCGAAGCTTTCAATTCCTTAATAATTCTCTCTTGAGTCACTTTATCTAACTTCGGCCAAATCTGATCCTTAGAACGTAACAAGCCTTGTGCAAAAAAAGCAGCATCAACCAACGGCTGTCCTCCAGGCCCATCAAAACGCATATAATCAGGTGATTCCGGGTTTACAGCATTAGCAATAGATTTCACCACTAAATTGGTATATTTAGCACGAAGCTGACCTTCTTCCGTATCATCAGGAGGTAAATTCAACCATGCAGAAATACCATCAAATGAACGTCCTAAAGCTTCCAAATGCGTCACATTCTTTCTTGTATTGCCATTGTTTAATCCATCAAAGGTTTCAACAGGCATGTTTTTCCTCAAAGTATTCTGACTCAAATTGGTATATAGCGGATCAATAATCTTGATCATTGTTTTCACCCAATACTCACGATCCTTACTTTTCTTTGCAAAAGCATTCCCCCCATTTACCAAAAGAGAAAATACTAGAAAAAAGAAGAATATTCTATGATTTTTATTATTCATAATTTTATAATTATTAGTTCTCAGTATCTTCGGTCACACCAAAGATACTGAGATTTTATCTAAATAAATTAATTAGCTTCTATTGTTTCCAAAGGAGGAATATTATTTTCAGATCCTGCATATCCCTTATTCTGATTAATATGCCCTTTAGTATTAGAATTAATCGTAGATGCAGGAATAGGCCATAAGACATGATACGGACTCATTGTAAATTCCACATTAGAAATAGTTTTAACTCCTTTATTATAAAAATCGGTGGACTCCATAATTCTATCATAAAAGAAATTATCTTCTGAGAAATTATCCATTTTATAGACCTTACCAGTATAAGAGGGTTTTCCCGTTTGTGCAAATATATAAGCAATACGAGTCAACTCTGTTTTTCTAGGTTCTTCATAATATAACTCTCTCGCACGTTCATCCAAAATTGTTCCAATATTCATATCAGATGCCGCCAAATCACCTGCACCCGCTCTATTTCTTACTTCATTCACATCATCTGCCGCTTTCTGCAAACTAGCAGCATCGCCTTTCCAACAATAAGCCTCTGCACGCAACAAATAGGTTTCCGCCAAACGATATACATACCAGTCTGTATTACCACCTTCCGGTTGATCTACTCTGTCCGGATCCGGTATAAATAATTTGTAATGCGGCCAACCAAACCAACTACGAATTGTATCTTTACACAACAGCTGTCCAGTCTCTCCATAAAGCTGTAAA
Source organism: Bacteroides caccae (assembly GCF_002222615.2). Taxonomy (NCBI): domain Bacteria; kingdom Pseudomonadati; phylum Bacteroidota; class Bacteroidia; order Bacteroidales; family Bacteroidaceae; genus Bacteroides; species Bacteroides caccae. The sequence goes on from NZ_CP022412.2 coordinate 653,144, forward strand.
GGTTTGCCATAATATTTATTTTTCCCCTCCAACTTAGGTTCATTATATACTAAATCCTCCATATTCATCCAATTTCCTTTTGCATGACGCAAATCATTCGGATCATCCCAAATATACTGGGTAGAATAAGCTGTTCCCCGACAGCGTCCGATTCCACGTCCATACTTTTTAACTAGTGAAATTTTAACTGTTCCTGTCGGATCCTTTTTGTCTGTTACTCCCTGTTTACCATCAGGAGTCAATATAGCATTCTTCGTATTTCCATAATAAGGCACTGCATTTCTCATCGTTCTGATTCCATCACCTTGGCTTCCTTCTACAAGGTATCTGTCAATAACCAACAAGATAGTCTCTTTATTTTCTGCCAATGCCTTATTTTCAGGGCGATGTAAATCCCAAATCACATTTTTAGTAGCATCAGCTTTTTCTGCTCCGAATCTATTTTTCATCAATTCATAACGCGGGTCACTTATTACAGCCGTAGCTGCTGTTATGGCTTCATCAAACAAACCGGCAGCCAAATATAACTTTGCCAACAAATGATAGCCTGCCGCACGTGGAGCTTTTCCTCTATCAACCACCTCAGGCATCCATTGACAAGCAAACTTCATATCATCGATCATTTTATTTAAAATGACCTCACGCTTCGTTGTATAGAAGTCGAGTTTCGCCTCTGTAAATTCTTTCAATAGTAAAGGCACATCACCAAATTGATTTATCAAACGATAATAGTGATAAGCTCTAAAGAAATAAGCAGTAGCCAATATCTCGTTCTTCTCCTGTTCAGACGAGTAAGTTGCTTCATCAATACGTGTAATCACAGTATTAGCATACCTAATATTATCATACGCTTCATTCCAATACCAACCTACTCTATTGGCATTAGGACTATTCAAATTTTTATCAGGCGTAATAACCGCATTTAGATCTTGAGCAACACTTGTTTTGTCCGTAGTTCCTTCAATAGCTACCTCAGAAAAAATATGTTCGGTAATAATGGCAGGTCCATCTCCATAAAACTCCGCTTTAATCCTTTTCTCACAAGTACCAAGTGCAGCCCACATACCTTTAGCATCTACCAGAGTATTCTCCGGAGAATAAAATGAAAGAGGTTTAGGTTCCAACCAGCTGTCCCCACAACTCGAAAGAGTTATCGCAACAGATCCTATTATCACTAATTTACTAATATTATTCATAACATTGATTCTTAAAAGTTAATTACATAGTCACATTAATACCAAAAGTATACGTACGAGGAGTAGGACTACTATTTTCCGGATCCCAAAGTTTAAAATCCGGAGCCCAAACCGCTACATTTCTTACATTAGCATAAACTCTCAATGAGCCTAATCCCAATTTAGTAATCCAACGTGATGGAACATTGTATCCGACAGATATATTATCTAATCGAATAAATGATTTTTTCCGATATACAGAAAAACTGTTTCCTCCTGTACTGGAATCAATTCTTGCCCACTCATTTGTCGGATTTTCCGGAGTCCAGTATGGTAACTTGTAAGCATTCTGTCTATCATTATATACCGTGGTTCCACTATGCTTAGCTACATCATATGTACCTTTATGCCCCCAAAGAGAATACAACATGAAAGAAACATCTATATTCTTATATATCTTGAAATCATTGCGCAATGTCCATGTAAATTTCGGACTAGTTGTCCCTTGGAATACTTTATCCTCATCTGTATACTGTCCGTTTCCATCAACATCCCTCAACTTAAAATCACCAGGAGCTACACCATACTTCTTTGCTTCTTCCGCTTCATCCTGTTGCCAGACTCCAATAACTTCCAATCCCCATATTTCATCCAAAGACTTACCTATAAACCATTTATTCTTGATATCGTCAGCCTCTTTCTGTCCTACTACGTTCCCATTTTCATCTAAAACATCAACCATATCTCCGTACAGGTGAACAATCTTATTTCTGTTCAAAGTAAAATTGAATGTTGAACTCCATGCAAAATTCTTTGTATCAATATTCTTCGATGTCAGGCTAAGTTCAATGCCTTTATTCTCTACTTCACCTAAATTAGACATCACTGAACTGAATCCGATCAATTCGGGTAATGTACGTTCAATAAGAAGGTCTTTCGTGTTAGCTTTATAAATATCGATATTTCCTTTTAACCGTTCATTAAATATAGAAAAATCCAATCCTAAGTTGAATGAAGCCGTACGTTCCCATTTTAATTCTTTATTAGCCAAAGAATTCACATAAAGATAGGATCCATTATAAACCTTTCCATCCGGACTTACATACATATATTTACTATTACCCATTCTGGCTAAAGCTCTATAAACCCCAATGTCTCTATTACCATTTAATCCCCATGAGAACCTTAGCTTTCCATAGTCCAACCAATTTAACTTCTTCAAAAAAGGTTCATCAGAGAATACCCAGCCGACAGCAACTGAGGGGAATACCGCCCGAGGATTTTTTTGTCCAAACGCAGAATAGCCATCTCTCCGAACCGTACCGGTAATCATATAACGGTTGTCATACGAATAAAATAAACGTGCCATCAATGCATCACCGGTTCTATATTCATCATTACTACTAATTGTAGGCAATATTCCACCTTTCATATAATGATATCCAAGATCATCATTTGGATCAAATCCTTCATTATTCATTTCATCACTCCATCTTTGAAACTTCTCCGCATTAAATAAGAAAGTGAAATCCACGTCATGTACTTTGGCGAAAGTTTGTTTCCACTTTACTATATTGTCAAGTTGCCATAGAAAATCATTTCTAAAAGTTCGTGAAGCAGAACCCCCAAAATCTTTCCAGCTTGGATGTTCCGAAGATTTATGTACATAATCTGTAGCCCACTCATATCGTGGAGAGAAATTCATCTGATAAGATATATTAAAAGGTAAAGATACCTTAGCATAGATATTAGCATTCAAATTATTTATCACATTTCTCTTATCTGTATAATAAGAATCGATCAAAGGATGCTTCGCTGACGTGTCATCTCCCGGATTCAACTTCATTGTTCCATCTTCATTAGTAGGACTTCCATATGGAGTCAGCTTCTGATACTGAACCCAATCCGCTCCGATAGCACTGGCATCACGTTGTACAAATTGCGCATTTAATCCCACAGTCAGAAACTTATTTATTTTGGCATCCAGATTTAAACGAGTCTTAAATGATTTATATCCGTTATTTACAATAATGCCCTCATTGTCTGTCCATCCCATAGACCAATAATAATTTACCCCTTTTGTCTTTCCCGAAATACTTGCATTATAATCCTGACGAAGACCATTCTGAAAAACCATATCGGCCCAATCTACAGATTTACCATCCAAATAATTCTGTATTTCCAAGTTCTTAAAGCCAATTCGACGCAACCAAGTCTCTACAGGATCTCCCGTCGAATTATCATATTTCATCCAATCTTCAATAGAAACATCTGCGGGTAATTTACGAGGGTCATTAAACTCATAAGGTCTATGGTTCGGATTTGCACTATTAAAGACATCCGTCCTCCAAGCAGTAAACTCATCTCCCTGATATACTTCAGGAACTATAGCCTGAGTAGCTACACCTATAGAAGCATCAAAACTAATTGTCGGTTTTTCACTTTTACCCATCTTTGTAGTGATGATAATAACTCCACTAGCAGAACGCGCTCCGTAAATAGCAGCAGAACTAGCATCCTTCAACACATCAATTTGTTCTATATCATTCGGATTAATATCGGCCAAGTCACCCGGATATATAACTCCATCCAATACAATCAACGGATCAGTTCCAGCATTAATTGAGTTCTTTCCACGAATCAAAAGACTTCCACCCGGTTTGGGACCTGCACTAAAACCAACACTCAATCCCGGAACATTCGCTCTTAATAAGTCTTGCATGGAGGAAGGACTTTCATTTTCCAACTGCGCAGACTTTACTTGCATTACTGCACCAGTCAAGTCTCTTTTGCGAGCACTACCATAACCAATCACAACTACTTCATTCAACGTTTCTGAATCTTCTGCCAGACGAATCACAAAATCGCGTTTGTCTTTGACAGGAATTTCTTGCTGAGCAAATCCTATATATGATACTACAAGGGTAGCTCCGGAAGAAACATTTAAAGTAAAAAATCCGTCAAAATCAGAAATAACTCCATTCGTTGTACCTTTCTCCATTATATTAGCCCCAATAACAGGCTCATTATGTTCATCAGTTATCTTACCTTTCACTGTTACTTTTTGTTGAGCAGACAGTTGAACGGTAAACAACAGAAAAGCGATTAACCATAAGATTCTCACTTTCATAAAACAATGTCTTTCCATTTCGTATAAGTTTAATTATTATTAAAAGGCTATTTCATTTTCAACATCTCAATTCCTGCCATCAAGAATGCTCCAACCCCATATACCTCAGTCATATTCTGAGTCACTTGTTCAGGAGCAGCACTAACCGGTTGGACATATCCAAGCATGCCATCTTCATGAACATAGCTTTTCAAAGCCTTCCACCCCTTACGGGCAGCTTTTTTATATTTTCTATCTTTCAAAATTCCTTGATTCACTCCCCAGCCCAAGCCATAAACAAAAAATCCGGAAGCACTATTTTCAGGGGAAGGATATGAATCCGGATCAAGCATACTGGCATGCCAAGAACCATTCTTATCCTGACACTGAACTATAGCGGAAGCCATTTCTTTATAAATGTTCAGATAATAATCATAAGTAGGATGATCTTTAGGCAAAGTTTGCAACAACAAAGGTATTCCTGCAAACACCCAACCATTACCTCTTCCCCAAAATACCTTCTCGCCATTCTTCTCTCTTTTGGGAATATATCTTCTATCACGATAGTATAACTTAGCATCCGCATCATATAAAGAATCTGTAGCTTCTTTAAATTCCCTATCCATAAAAGCCAAATAGTTTTTCTCCGGATAGAGCTTATTCAACAACCCGTATACCGGCGGAGCCATAAATAACGCATCACACCATGACCAACGTTCCGACCAATTCTTTGCTCCGAGCCACAAACGGGCCTTCGAAGGTTTAGCAACAACAGAATCTACACGGGCAATTGTAGGCTGAATCATTGCAGGATCATGGTATTTCTCATACATACGAATATACATCTGTGCTATAACAAGATCGTCCGCATGATAGAGACGTTTTAAGAACCCCCAATGATGTTTCTTCCCTATCTGCATCAGAAAATCATAATAACGGGAGTCTTGAGTATAATCTGCCCATTCTACCATCCCCCGGAACAAGACTCCGTTTGTCCACGCCAAATCATGATGTTTAACTTTTGACTGATGATTTACCTGCCACATGGCAACTTTATCAATTAACACACGATCTTGTCCCTTCTTACTTTTCGCTTCTACTGTAGAGAATATCGAAAAAAGACTAAAAACCAAAATAAGTATTTTTCTCATGGTAAATATAAAATCTCTATATTTGTTATTTTAACGTTTTACAAATCTCATTATTGATCTTCTTCAATGTTGCTTCATCCAGCTTTATTACTTTACGGTCATAAGTCATCAGTCCATTCACTTCTACTTCTACATCTGTCGTTTGTGTGTAAACAGCTGCAGAAAAGCCTTGCTTTATCATTTCTTTCAGCATTTCTGCATACTTCAGATATTCAGCAGTAGCTTCCGTAGATGTATTAAACTGGATGTATCCCCAATTCCGGTTGGGTTCCCAAAGATGATTCTTCAAAACTAAACCAATCCCCCCATATTCTCCTAGTACCGTAGCACGTTGTGCATCATACAAATACATTTCCGGCCCCGGATAATTATGCAAATCAAGCATATCACCGCAAGTATAATGATTTCCACCACTTGCCGGATTGACCAAACGTGTAGAGTCATATTGTTTGGTCCATTCTGCAATCTCACTTGTCTTAAATTGCCCCCAAGCCTCATTAAAGGGCACCCAAGTCCCAATACAAGGATAAGAATAGAGATAATCAATAATTTCTTTCCATTCCTTACGATAAGTAGCCTCAGATTCAGGAGAACGTGTCAGTTCCGTTCCATCAAAATACTTCTTTCTCTGCCACTCCAAGGTTTTATCACCATTAGGCATATCCTGCCAAACAATTACTCCCATTTGATCACAGTATGTATACCAACGTGCAGGCTCTACCTTTACATGTTTTCTTATCATATTAAAGCCCAAATCTTTCGTTTTCTTGATATCATAACACAATGCCTCATCCGTAGGAGCTGTATATAATCCATCCGGCCACCAACCCTGATCTAACGGACCAAATTGAAACAGATCTTTATTGTTTAACTGTAAACGCACAATACCTTTTTTGTCTCTTTTCATAGAGTACTTACGCATCGCCATATAACTCCTTACACAGTCTACCCGTTTTCCTCCCTCAAATAAAGAAACTTCCATCTGATATAAGAATGGTTCATCCGGCGACCAAAGTTTGGCATCAGCCGGCATGGAAACCTCAACTGGTAACCCATTAATTGATGTTCCCACAGCCACCAGACGCCCTCCTTCAAACACTTTTACCTCAAATTTATCTGAATACCTATTGTCATCTGTTTCAACCTTTACTTTAACCTTATTCAAATCTATATCAGGTGTTGTTTTTATATCTGTAATATAGTGTTCAGACACCGGTTCCAACCATACAGTCTGCCAGATACCACTCACCGGCGTATACCAGATACCATGAGGATTACTCACTTGCTTTCCGCGTGGCTGCGTACCTTTTTCTGTCGGGTCCCACACTTTGACAACCAAATTATTTTCCGAGTTCTTCAAAGCTTGGGTTATATCAAATGTAAACGGAGTAAATCCTCCTGTATGTTCTCCTACTTTTATATTGTTAACCCATACCTCAGTTTTCCAATCAACAGCTCCAAAATGAAGCAAAATCCTTTTTCCTCTCCATTTAGAGGGTATAACAAACTCACGCTGATACCATAATTCTTTATCTTCTCCCAATGTCTTTCCGACTCCCGAAAGGCTGGATTCGACAGCAAATGGTACTAATATATCACCTTCAAAAGAATCCGGAATTGATTTTCCCAACGGTAAAACTGCATACTTCCATAAACCATTCAAATTAGACCACTCAGAACGCTCCATAATAGGACGCGGATATTCCGGTAATACATTGTTCACATCTATCTTCTCCGCCCAAGAAGTTTTGATCCTATCTCCTACAGGGGTCCATTGTGCCCATAACATCTGAGAAAATAATGACAGAGCTATTCCTATTGAAAATAATTGTTTTATCATATATAACTAGTTTTATCATTTGCAGTAATCAACACAGGCAAAATTAGAGGTTCGCACAATATATAGATGATATAAACATCCCAATAAATCACAAAAACGTCTCAAAATAAAATGATATAGACAAATGAAACATGAATGGGATAATTGATGCATATAGCATAAAAAAAAGCCTTGTACCATTTGTAGTACCCGTTACTACAAAAGATACAAGGCTTTCATATAATTCTATAGTAAGAAAAATGACCTTATAAATCCTTTTTGTTATCTCTGCTATTTCTTTTAATTGATTTCAAGCTCATCCGACTCACTATAAAAATAATCTATGGCGGTTTCTTCCGGCAAATAAACGGAACGATAAGTGATATGGTCTCCTGCGAAATCATCTATCTTCACCTGTGTTGCGGGAGCTTTCAAAAGCACAGTTTTATTTTTCCCCTCAGAACTCATATAAGTAATTTCAGAAGCAAAAAAAGTTGGTTCAAGCGAAGCTGCAAAAGTAACGGTCAATACATCATTCTTTAAAACCGCCGTCTTTACTTTTGTATTGAACAACAATTTCTCATAAACATCACCATATACTGCACAAGGAACCTCCGACATAATAGAAGAATTACCATACGTATCGTATGTACAGATTTCAAAGACATACGAGCCTTCCGCCAAATCCTCTACTACAACCTGAGTAAGAGTTGCTTTATCTGTCAATTGTAATTCAGTAGACTTCGTTCTGTTTTCCCAGAATATTTTTGCCGTTTTAGCACGAGGATCAAATAATTTCTGCCATTCGAGCATAACCCGATTACGTCCTGCATAAGCTTTCAGTGAATCTACTTTTCCAATATATACAATAGGCCCTTCTTCTATAAACTCTTTATACGTGGCATCCATACCATCGCAAGAGATCAAGGCACCTATACTTAAAAATATAAAAATCAGTTTTTTAAATAGTTTCATAGCATTATCTTTTACTTGTTACTAATTATGCCTCGCACCGAAAAACGTAAGTTCGTGAAGATGCATATAACGTGTTTTCCCCCATGTGTCATTCGTTTTAAAACGAATATAACGTACAGCCGGAGCATTATCAGGAATAATAAAATTCTCACCATTTTTCGCAGCTTCCTGATCCTCTGTTGTAAGAGCATCGTTTACACCACCTCCTGAAGGTTTCACCGACTCATATTCAGAAAGTAATACCCAAGAATCATCAAAGCTACCATCTGGATTTGGATCATTACTACCCCACAGTTCAAAATGCTTCGGGTGTCCTGCTTTAAATGTATTACCATACTTACCCGGATAATAACGTGAAACCATTACAAATCGGCTCAATTTATACTTTTCCCCCATATCAAAGGTAAACCATTGCGGCATTACTGTTGTCGTCTTGGTTTGAAAACAAGGATCTGTATCTGTGATTCCATCCCAAAGCCGCGTCATATCATTTCCTTTCGTCACTTCATTCCATGAGTGGCACTCATAAGAGTCAGTCGGCAAAGCCATCTTCCTGAACAAAGACTTATCGCATTGTTCTTCATACAAAGGAGTCTCAGTGACATACAATGTATCAGAAAGATGTCCCCATCTATCTCTGACAAAAATACCAAAATCTGTAGTAACAGCATCCAGGCCGCGTACATAGAAATCACCACCTTTAGCCTCAGTATAATGCATATATACCTGTGTCCAAATCCCTTCTGCCTGTTTCTTTATGACCCCCAGTCCCAATTTAGCCTTTTCCGGGTTATCAAAGTTCACTTTGATACCGCCAAATGTTTCAGCTGAAATTAATGTTCCACGCACTTTCTGATAAGGAGGAGTATCCGGACTTACTTTTACCACAAGCGGAGTAGAGACAGCCTCACCATAACTAACGGAATAAAGTTCAACGTCATACTCTCCCTTAGTAGGGAATCCTTCTACTACCAAAGAATCTGTATAGAAAGAAGCATTAACTGTACGAATCATATTATCAACTTTATAGCTAGCCCGAACATATTTTAAATTTTGATCATCCGGCAAATCATAATAGATAATTGCTGCACCAGGCAGATTCTTTACCGTCGCATTCAGCACCTGTGACGGTGGTGTCGTACTTCCCGTAGGTTCGTTCAGATCAGCATTGTCGGCACAAGCAGCCAAAACAACTCCTATATAAAACAACCCATATTTATAAAATTTCTTCTTCATAACGTTTTTATTTTAAAGTTTACCAACCATAATTCTGTACCAGGTTTTTATTCGAATATAGTTCCTTATCTAAAATCGGCCAGAAATAGTTTCTTATTCTAAACTCTTGAGTATAAATCAATTGTTCTGTATAGTAATCTTCATTTGTGCTATACTGAGTATTCCAACCAGTTATCGGCTTATTCTGTTCCTGAAATGCCAATTTCCATCTACGTAAGTCCCAAAATCTCTGTGCTTCGAATGCCAATTCAATTCCACGTTCCTGTTGTATGATCTCACGTCTGCCATCTATTGTTTCATATTTCTTATTGTTCGTATATGTATCCCAGCTTTCTTCCACACCTTTCAGTCCTGCTCTTTCTCTGATCAAATCGACCCAAGTCAGAACATCAGTTTTAGTAGCACCACTTTCATTCAAAGCTTCAGCATACAACAGATATAAGTTACCCAATCTCATCACCGGGAACGGATATGTAATCTTAGTAAAACCACTGGTCTGCCCTACCACACTCTTAAAATGAACTAGTTTTTTAGGCCATATACCTGTTTCATTCCATGAATTCGCAATCTGATTGGCAGCAGACTGTCCTTGTTTACATTGCACATAAATCGGTTTCGTCTCATCTGTCACTCCCTGCCCGAACCAGACTGCACCATCAAATCCTAAACTTGCGTAATAGCGTACTTCTCTGTCAAAATTCAGATTAGCTGTTGTATACCCTTCCTTGATAAAGTACTTATCATTAGCTGTTGCTTTTCTCAATTCAAAACGATCATCATAATTCCATGTCTTATCTTCTGTAATAGGAACTCCATTTTTTGTATAAAACAAATCTGCTATTTTTAGAGGGACAGCCAAATTACCACCAACACTCGCATTTCCTTCTTTTCCCGGTTCCAATCCACGTGGAATAGCATGATCCTGTAACTGTCCGATAATACTATTTGAATTAGCCCAAATAATTTCTTGATTCCACTTTTCCGTCACAATGTTACGAATATTCATTTTCGCACGGGTCTGATCGGATATTGTGTATTCAAGAGAAGTATATTTATATAAATCATGTCCCTGAGCTTTCAGAAAATCAATAGCCTGCCTACAAGCTTCCGCAGCATCTATCCAACGCTGTTTTTTGGCCTGTTCCGATTTATTCGGATTGAATAGTTCAATACCTCTGGAATCAGTATATCCTTTATAATCAGCATTTCCATTAAATAAAGGACTGGCAGCAGTTACCATCACTTCGGCTTTTATTGCCATTGCAATTCCTTGAGTAATTCGTCCCAACTCTTCAGCCTCATTCATTATCTTATCAGGCAAATGATTACTGTTGATAATCTCGGTTAAAGAATTGATTACATAATCAAAGCATTCGTCTATAGTACTCCTAAAAACCTTTACTTCATCCTCACTTGCATTTACCGGAATATTCCGATCCATAATAGGAATTGGTCCATACATTCTAATCAGCCAATAATGGTAATAGACTTTCAAGAAACGTACTTCTGCCGCCCAACGGTCTTTCTCTGCTTGTGTCATATCAGGTACCTTCTGAATATTCTCCAGAAAGATGTTACAGTCACTGATTCCTTGATACAATGATTTGTTATTCTGTTGATCGGCTCCGGTCCAATAATCACAGCGTGGTCTTGCCGAACTTTGCATATTATGTGAAATATACCATGCATGTACGTGTGCTGCACTACGAAAAGACTCCGTAATATACAGTTCGTCACCACCGGCAATTGCCGGATTTGCCTCCAACAGGCCATGAGCCGGAAGATAATAATAACAGGTAAACAAATATTTCTCTGCCTGTGCCCTCATTGTAAATGCATTATCGATTGTAGCAATATCATCCGGAACAATATCCAAGAATGAATCACATGAAGATAAAGCGATAATCAAACAATTTAATATAAACAGTTGTATTTTTTTCATTTTATATCAAATTTAGAAAGTTAAATTTAGTCCTATATTATACACACGCTGTACAGGATAACCTAAGCCGGAACCTGCCATTTCAGGATCCCAAAGTTTAAATTTACTAAAGCATAATAGATTGTTTCCTGTAACATAGAATCGAAGGTTCTTGATTCCTACTTTATTAGTCACTTTTTCAGGAATAGTATAACCAATCTCCAATTGTTTTAAACGCAAGAACGAACCATCCCGCATAAACCAAGTACTCGTTTTACTGTTATTCTCAATAGAAGTCGGGCTTAATCTCGGCCATACCGCATAAGCATCTCTATTATCCTCCGACCAATGACTATCTGCAATAAACTTTGCAAGTGCATTATGCCCAACTCTATTACCTACAACTTTTGTATCAACCGTGTTAAAAAATGGAGATACATTATTATAATCAATCCAAAATGATTCTCTAGCCAATCCTTGGAAAAACACTGATATATCCCAATTCTTATATCCATAAGAGGCACCAAAACCATATACAATTTCCGGTTCTTTCGGATATCCGATAGGTACCTGATCGAGATCAGTAATCTTACCATCCTTGTTCACATCACGATACTTAATATCACCTGCACCATATTCTCCAAATTGCACAGGAGAATTAGCCACTTCATTGTCGTCAACAAATAGACCTTCTGCTATATATCCCCAAGTCTGATTAGTTGGATAACCCACTTTCTGTTTCCACCATGCTCCCGGATATTCATAATCCTCATACACCATATATTCACTTGTCGCATAAGTAAAGTTTCCTCTCAACTGCAACCATGATTTATTGGCGAAATATTTATTATAATCTAACGATAAGTCAACTCCGTGCCCCTTGGCCTCTCCCAAGTTTGCATAAGGTTGTACCCAAAGTCCCATAGATGCCGGGATCGAAGTTCGTTGTTGCAAAATACTCTTACGGCGTTCCGTATAATACTCTGCCGTCACATTCAAATCATTAAATAAAGTGAACTCAAGTGCAAAGTTTGTTTTAGCAGACTTTTCCCATGTAATTTCAGGATCAGAATATCGCTTTACCGAAATACCATCCCGATGATAATCATAATTATATCCGAAGTTTGCCCCATACTTACTATCATTCATATTGATATCCGACAAATACAGGAAACGCCCGCTTCCGATAGCATCATTACCAACAATACCATAAGACGCTCTCAATTTCAACTTGGATACTACATCTTTAAATGGATCCCAAAAAGACTCATTAGAAACAACCCATGCCAAACCGGCAGAAGGGAAGAAACCGAACCGTTTACTTTTATGGAAGCGTTCGGAACCATTATACCCGAAGTTGAACTCTGCAAAATAACGATTATTATATGCATAAGTGAAACGCCCCGATAAACCGACATTGCGGTAAGGCAGAGATGCCTGAAGCGAGCCTGCATTCGGCTGAAGGTTATTTCTCAACTGATAGACTAATAATCCGCCTACTCCATGTTTTCCGAAATCACGATTATAATTCAATGCAGCCTCTATATACATATTAGCCGTAATACTCTTACCACCCGGATCATAAATCAGATATTCCGAACCGTCATCCGGATTAATGATATCAATGGCATAATCACCGGTCAGATAATCATAATTAGTCATCTTATAATAATATGGATTCAGTTTACGTGAAACATCATAACTGGAGATACGGGAAGTATTAAACAACAAGCGTGCCGATAAACCTTCCGTCAAGAATTTCAGATCCTGTTTCACTTCAAACTGCGCACTCAAATTAGAACGGCCGGATTCTTTATATCCTCTTACCATTTCTGCATACGGATTCAAATATTGTCCATTTTCAGCATTACCAAATAAAGTATGTTTCGTGTATGTATGAGCTTCATCTTTGGGATATTTAGCGGGAAACAATACCGGATTACTCTTCATAATCAGATTGTACATAGCCGAACCACCATATAACGGTCCGTTATAATCATCGAACACACCACTTAGACGGACAATCAATTCTGTTGTCTTGGTAGCGTTGATATTCACATTAGAACGAAGAGTATAAACTCTCTGTTTGATATTATTATTAAAATTACTGTTCTTATCAACCTCCAGAATACCATTGTCTTGACTATACGAAGCTGCCACATAGTAACGTGCGACATCACCACCACCTGTAATATTCAGGTTGACGCGCTGGTTCATCGTAAAATCTTTTAATAATTCCTTTCTCCAATCCGTAGCCGGATAAATTACAGATCCCGCCCCCGGTACAGTATTGTCTATTTTTTCCTCAGAATACATCAACGGCGCCAACGGATTACGAGTTAAATAGGCCTCATTGTGCAGACGCATATAAGTAACAGGATCTGCCAATTCTATCTCTTGAGTCGGAGTGGATATTGAGTTCTCAACTCTTAAGCTTAACCGTGCTTTTCCCTTCTGACCTTCTTTGGTTTTCACCAGAATCACACCATTTGCACCACGGGCACCGTAAAGAGCGGTAGCAGTAGCATCCTTCATAATAGAAAAGCTGGCGATGTCATCTGGCTGTAAACGAGCCAGATCGGTAGAAGTTAACTCAATGCCGTCAATCAAAATCAACGGATCTTTTTTATATCCGAAAGTTGTAACACCGCGAACAAAGAAAGAGGCGTCATCCACCCCCGGTTCACCAGTTCTCTGATAAGAGATTACTCCTGCAATACGCCCGGCAAGTGCATTCGTAAGATTACTGGAGGGTGTTTTCAGTTCCGCCACTTTCACGGTTGAAATAGCACCAATAACACTCTCCTTTTTCTGTGTACCAAAAGCCACAACCTCAACTCCCTCCAACATCTGAGAGTCCTCATACAGAATTGCATTTATGGTTGTTTCATTTCCTACGGTTTTAGTCAGCTTTACATAACCTACATAACTAAATTCCAAAATAGCTCCTTTAGAAACGTTAGACAGTGTATAGTTACCATCCAAATCAGTAACAACTCCAGTAGTAGAGCCTTTCACCAATACAGATGCACCGATAATAGGTTCACCGTCTGTACCCAAAACCTTACCTTTAATCACCATTCCTTTTTTTTGCTGCTGGACAGTCTGATTATCACTGACTGCATATGCAACAGATACAGAAAGAAAAGAAAAGGTCGTCAGACATACACCTACAATCCACAACCGCCTTTTTAAGCATGTGCTTAGATCTCTTGTTTTTGTTTTCATAATTATTAATAAAAAGGTTATTTCATTATAAATATTCCCGATACCAGTTGATAAGAAGCCCACAAAGGATAAAAAGCTTCTTTAATTGATGCAATGGTTTTATCATAGTATTTTTGATTGATTAACATAGGCAAAATTAACGGATGAGAGGATTTCCTGATAAAATAAATATCCCAATAAATCGCAATACTGTCTCAAACAAAAGAAAGAATAGCAAATTCGTTTCAAATGAAATATAAATGGAACAAATATCCCATAAATTATCATATTAGCCTATTTTTTAGAAAGATATAGAGCTCCTCCGCTGCATTATTACAACGCTCTAATCCCTCTATCTATCAAGCACATAAGTCTACGATCTGCAGGATATGTACCCTACAGATATCTATATACAACACCAATACTTTTGTGAGAACCAAATAATAAACTTAACCGGCAAACTCCTTAGGGAGTACACCAAATTGCTTTTGAAAACATTTAGAGAAATAGGAAGGAGAATTAAAGCCTACCATATAACAAATTTCATTTACCCGCCCATTTCCCTCTTTCAATAACTGAGCAGCCCGTTTCAATCTTTCCAACCGTAGATATTCATTCGGACTTAAATCAAGTACACCTTTAATTTTCCTATAGAAATTAGAACGACTCATATTTAAAGAGTCTACTATATCATCCATACTAAAATCCGGATTATGCAAATTATTCTGAATGATTTCATTCAGCTTTTTCATAAACTCCTCATCAGCTTTTGTCAAAGCCATCGTATTAGCTGCAACAAAAGGAGATTGGGCAAAAGCTTGCCGCAACTTTTCACGACTATTGATCAGATTGGCGATGCAAGCCTGTAAATACCCAACAGAAAAAGGTTTTTCAATATATGCATCTGCCCCTAATTCCAACCCTTCTATCTTTGATTGAATATTCGTTTTAGCAGTAAGCAAAATCACCGGAATATGACTATAATCCAATTTAGACTTTATCAACTTGCACAATTCAAATCCATCCATACGAGGCATAACAACATCACTTACCACTAATGAAACCTCCTGATTATCCAATACTTTCAATGCTTCCACACCATCATTGGCAGTCACAACGACATAATTACTTTCCAACTGACGAACAATGAAAGACAACATATCCGGATTATCATCCGCTACCAACACTACCGGTTTGTCTCCCCTGCTGTCCGCTAGTTCCGTCCGCCGTTCCACCACATTCTCCTCTTCTACGGATTTATATTCCGAAGTCAGCTTTATTACACTATCCTGTTCCACAGGAAGCGACAGACAGAACACATTTGCCTCTTCACCTTCCAACATCATCAAACTTCCCTGATGTAATTCAGCTAATGAACGTGAGAGAGCTAATCCGATTCCTGTTCCTGTGGTAACTTTACCATCTTCTTTTTCATTGAAACGGACAAAAGGTTTAAAGATTTCCTCTTTCATTTCATTCGGGATGATAACGCCATCATTCACTGTACGAATATAAAACATCCTCTTTTCTCCTATCCCGTTCATTTCCAAAAACACATGTACATATGTTTCTGCATATTTCACAGCATTATTCAACAAATTACTAACAATCTTAGTAAATGCTTCCTTATTGACATGTGCATAGAAGTCCTGTTCGGCTACATTCAATACAAAGTCCAGTTCTCTCTGTCTCGCCAAAGATGTAAAACGGTTATAAGTTTCTTTCAGTACCTCAGTAACATTACACTCGGCAAAGTTCAAGCGGAATCCCTGACTCTCTGTTTTACGGAAATCCAGCAACTGGTTCGTCAAACTTAACAACCGTTCCGTATTCTGTTTCATGATATTCAAATCCTCCCGTATCTCAGGATCCACCGTCTTTTTCAGAAGAATATTCTCCAGAGGACCATTAATCAACGTCAAAGGAGTACGTATCTCATGAGCTACATTCGTAAAGAAATCTATTTTCGCATAATATATTTCACGTTCCTTCTCCTGCTCAAATTTCTCCATTTGCCGATGATGTTTTCTATTACTACGGCGTTTTAAATAAAGAATCAAATAAACGGAACATCCAATAATCAAAAGTATATAAATGCAATAAGCCCAAATTGACAGATAGAAAGGAGGTAAAATCCGGATGCTCAACGAGATTTCATTATTATTCCAAACGCCATTGTCATTTGCAGCTTTCACCCGAAATATATAATCACCATAACGCAGATTAGCATAGGTTATCAACGGACTCTCACCGATAGATAACCACTCATTATCAAACCCTTCCAATTTATACATCAGTTTATTCATTCCGGGAGCTTGATAACCAAGAGCCGAGATGCGGAAAGAAAATGAATTCTGATCAGCCCGGAGTACTATCTTATCAGAAAAAGTGATATTCTTTTCCAAAGGCGAATTAGGTTCATCTGCATACACTTCTTTATTAAACAGCAAGAAATCTGTAATCACTACTGTGGGAAGATTCTTATTCTCCGAGAAGCTTTTAGGATTAAAAGCTATAAAACCATCAATTCCACCAAAATAAATCATTCCATTTTCATCTTCAAAACTGGACCGATAGTTAAACTGATCACCCAACAGACCATTGGCAGTAGTGTATACTTTCATCGTTTCAGTTTTTGGCTGAAAATAGACAAGTCCATTGTTAGTTGTTAGCCACAGCTGTCCATCTTTATCCTCTACAATCTGATAAACAACATCGCTAGGTAGTCCGTCAGTTGAGTTATAACTAGTAAACGTCTCTGACTCCGGATGAAATAAGCAAAAACCTCCTCCCTGAGTTGTTAACCAAATCCGGTGATAGGAATCTTCAAAAATACTAGAAACCTTATTATATGAAAGACTTGTGGTATCTTTTTCATCATGCACATAGTTTTTCCATTTCCGATCGTTCACATTATAACAATAAGCACCATTAGCATAAGTTGCCAACCAGATATTACCACCGGAATCTTCCTTTATATCATATACAAACTTCCCATTCAATTCCGGTATACGGTCAAAATCGTCCGATTGCTTATTATATTTGACCAGTCCGAACATCGTTCCTAAGTAGATGTCACCTGTAGCGGTTCTACAAATTGCAAAAATACTATTATCAATCAAAGAACGGGGAGAGCTGTTCTTCTGATATGTCTTCAAAACAGTCCCTGTACGGGTATCTATAATCTTCAATCCTTTAGAGAATGTGCCAACCCAAAGTTTATCGTCCACTAAACATAACCCATGTATATTGGTAAATCCCGCACTAGGAGCAAAAAAAGAAAATTCTTTTGTATTCAAATTAAAACGGTTCAACCCGCCATCTTCCGTACCAATCCATAACACACCATAGTTATCACGACAAAATTCACGTACCCGCTTACCATGCAGACTATTTTCCTCTCCTTTCGGATAATATTTCTCAAAATGGGTATACGAGCGCGGATAATAGTTTACTCCGCCAAAATACGAACCGATCCATATACCATCTTCACGGTCTTTGCAAAAAGAATAAATTGCATTATCAGACAAAGAATAGGGATCATACTCAGAACTACGCAAGTGCGTATACTTCCCCGTACGGAGATTATAAATATAAGCTCCGCTTTCTGTACCTATCCATAACTCATTATCCGTAGCAAAAAGTAATGTCCGACAATAGATGGATTCATTATCTTCATCTTTCAACAACAAATCCCGTAATTTACCCGAAGTCAGATTCAATTCTTTCACTCCTCCTTTTAAAGAACCAATATATAAACAATTGTATGCTCCCGGGAGTATTTCGCTCACAACGTCATTATTATAAGTTTCCTCATTATCAATAGGTGATATATAAGGATGAAGAGTTTTCAACTCATCTTTCGAATAAAACAATCCGTCACCGTAGAAGCCAATCCAGATAGTACCACTATTATCAACCGTCAGGCATTTCACATTGGTAGAGACCAATGGATGATCGGTCAGAATATAGTTTCTCAAGGTTTGCTTTTTCAAATCATAACAAAACAAGTTTTGCGCCTCTGCAGCTATCCATACCCTTCCCTGACTGTCTCCTGAAATCATAGCAACGGCTCGTTCCACCCTTGTGTTTTTGTCACTCTGTTCTACAAAATGACGAAAAGTATCTTTCTCCGGATAATAGATATAGACTCCCACATCAGTCCCTACCCAGATATTACCTTCGATATCTTCATAAAGAGAAGTCACAAAATTATTGCCCAGACTTCTCGGATTGTTTCTATCGTACTTAAAATGCCGGAAAGATACCCCATCATATCGATCTAATCCATCTTTCGTACCAAACCACATAAAACCTTTCGAGTCCTGCAAGATAGCACTGACTGTGTTTTGTGACAACCCATTCTGGCTACTAAGATTCTTAAAATAATAATGTTCATTAACCGTTTGTGCACGGCTAAGAATTCCAATTATTAAAGAAATAAACGTTATTATAATTTTTTTCATATATTCGGTTTATAACACTTCTTTTATTCAACTTACCAAATGTAGGTGAAATAACAATCGAAAAATAGAAGATACGTCCCAATGAATGAAAAAATAGTCTTATTTCTCTATTTTAATACGTGCATCTACGGCCACAACAGCCTTTTCCGTTGCGAGAAGCGGATTGATATCCATTTCTTTGATTTCCGTTGCAAACCGGAGCAAGGTAGACAAACGGACAATAATTTCAGCAAATTTATCCTCGTTTACTCCCTTCTGGCCTCGCGTTCCCTGGATGATTTTATAGGCGCGCAATGAGTGAATCATCGAATAAGCCTCCTCATAAGAAAGCGGAGCCAAACCGGAAGATACATCTTTGAGCACTTCCACAAAAATACCCCCTAAACCGCAAAGCACTACATGGCCGAACTTCTCCTCATATTTCGCACCAATGAACAGTTCTGTCCCTTTCAGCATAGGCTGCACCATTATCGACCTGGCATCAGGGATCTGCATCATCCGGTCAAATTCCAGCGCCAAGTGTTGCTCGCTTTTAATATTCAGCACCACTCCGCCGACATCCGATTTATGCACCGGACCGACAACCTTAGCCACTACGGGGAATCCACATCGGCGGGCGAAGGCTACGATCTCTTCCTTATTATCCGAAACAAATTCGTCTACCAACGGGATACCTGCCGCATGGAGCAATGCCTGTACATAATGAGGCTCGATATATCCGTCTTCCGGAATCGAATCAATAATACGACGAATCCTCGGGACATCCACTCCAAACAATTCTATTTCAGGAACAGCCGGTTTAGGAGCATTAACGATACGCGAAAGGGCCGTCCCGAGTGTTACTTCATCGGCAAAGTTCACGTGCCCTTTAGCAAGAAACGCTGCAACTTCAGCTCCGGCAGTATTGATAGAAGGAAGAATCGGGAAAATCGGTTTCTTGCAAGTTTGCATCTTTTCGTGAAGCACATCATACATTTCAAACATAGTAACCAATCCCGGAGTTCCGAAGATAGCCATCATGGCATCTATGTTTTCAAGCTTTTCTTCACAGTAATCAATGCAGAGACGCAAATGCTCTGGTGTCCCGGTAGCCAGAATATCTATCGGATTTCCAACGGCAGCACCGGGAAAAAGTTGAGCTTTCAGTTCTTCCGCCAATTCGCCTTCGAGCTTCGGTACGTTCAAACCGCCTTTACTCAACGCATCTGTCAACATTACCCCCGGTCCTCCGGCATGAGTGATAATGGCAAAATTCTTTCCTTTCAATTCGGGTAAAGTAAATACACAACCTACGGTCGTCAGTTCCTCACGAGAGAAACAACGCACAATTCCTGCTTTACGGAACAACGCCTCTACCGCTGAGTCGGAACTTGCAATCGCTCCCGTATGAGAAGATGCCGCACGGCTTCCGCTCTCCGAACTTCCGGCCTTGATAGCAGCAATCTTACATCCTTTTCTTATCAAAGAGGAAGCATGAAACAATAATCTGTCCGGGTTCTGAATACTTTCAATATAAAGCAATTTCAGATGTGAATCTTTCTCGGGATCAAAGTTCTCGTCCATAAATTGCAAGACATCTTCTACACCGATCTGTTTGGCATTACCTACCGACCAGACAGAATTAAATTGCAATCCTTTCGTCACCGCACTTTCCAGAATAAACACCGCTGTTGCACCGGAACTGGAGATTAGATCAACTCCTTTCAGGTTCAGGTTAGGGATAGGTTGGCTGAACACGCTATGATGCCAGGTATTCATCAAACCGATACAATTAGGTCCAATCAGCGAAGCGCCGTATTTATTCACAGTTTCCAGGATACGTTCTTCCAATAGCGCCCCTTCATGCGTTTCCTCTCCAAATCCGGCAGAGAGTATGATAAATGCCCGAGTTTGTTTTGTACCAGCCAATGTTTCCACAATATCGGGACACAGTGCGGCAGGCACAGCCAATACTGCCAAATCCGTATCAGGAAGATCTTTCACATCTGCAAAGGCGGGAACTCCTTGTACTTCCTTCTCCTTCGGGTTTACCGCCCGAAGTTCTCCCTGATAACCTCCGTTTATCAAGTTCTTTAATATTGCGCCACCCGGCTTATGTACATTATTCGAAGCCCCTACTACAACAATACTTTCAGGGCGAAGCAACTGGGTTGTTATCATATCATACGCTGGTTTTCATTTAACTTAGGTACAAATATATTCTTTCTTATGAGAAAAAAGAAAGAAAAAGGGGAGAATTGCATATAGAAATAGGCTATGGAGAAGAAAAAAAATAAAATATCAGTTAGATTATACTAGCTTTTTGAAATATAAAAGGGCATCTTACTATTTGTACTAACCCGCCCTTCTCTAGAGATTCACACAGTAATTGTTAGGATTTAACAAATGATATCTCTCAGACTCCGGATCTACTACATACCAACATCCAATAGCTGCATCATACAAAATAATCTTGCTCTAATATGCTGATTTAGTTTAGACAACTTATATATCAGAGCAAGACTGTTTTATTAACTTTATATTACGATAAGACAGATAACATAAAATTATAATGGTATTTGTTTATAAAATTTCGAAACTAATAATATGTCATTAGTTGCAAAATCAAAATCAATCCAAATAGTTTTCTGAAAAAAATAAAAGAATCTATGCTGCACTTGGATATTATTACATTTCGCAGAAACCTTGTAAAAGCCGACCCTCATTTTCTTCTTTTCCAACAGCATTGGAATCTCATAAGCTTTTAAAAAGCCATTATATAATACCTTATCATCCACCGAAATAGTAACATTAATTTCTTTGCTATTTTCATAAGAGTTACCTACAAATATTAACGCAGTTCTGGATGTAAAACACACACAACACACACATAATATTATTCCTATCGTTATTATTATTTTTTTTCCTTTCATAATTTCATCTATATTATCGCCATTTAAGACCTAAATTATATATATCGACAACAAGATTATTATTTAGATTATTTTGTTGCTGCAACATGATAACTCTTTGGTTGCTATTGCTGTTGTGAACAACTCCTCCCTGCTTCATTATATTAAATGGATTCTGCGAATGTGATAATCCAATTGCATGCCCAAACTCATGAGTAGCTGTAAAAGTTTTATTATAAGACAAATTATTCGACAACCAATTATTATTAGCAAAATCGCTTGAAGCCAAAGTCATAACCTTTCCACCTAACATACTTGTTGCTCCACGCGCTCCTTTACTATCGCTATCTGCTAATACAAATAAATGATCAGAGTTTTCGACATCTTTCATAGAAGTTGCAACTTTAAGATCCATATCAACCTTTAAATTGTAAGTTTTATTATCGCTCCATTCAAATTTTCCTTCATAAGTACTTTTTATATCAGAAACTATATCTTTGGCAGCTCTAGCCATATTTATATTATCACTTGAATTATTAAATATCTTTGCAGTTACATGCATAGTGACAATATCACCATTCCGAGTATACCAAATACTATCTCCATTCACATCAATATTATTCACCGGATTATTTGCACCATATTGATAAGGTGATAAAGAAACATACTTCTCTGAAAATCTATCAGTTTTCATAAATCTCCCTAATGCAGCATCATACATCCTCGCTCCATAATCATACCAGTCCAACCCACCTTTACTATCCAGCTCCTTGCCATTATACTTATAAGGCTGGACGCTCTGCCGGGAACTTGTTGACATCAATCCGCCGAAAGCATAATAATCGTTCACTTCCTCCGCGTTGCCATGTTCAGCAACAACCACACGATTATTACCCTGATGATCTTTCAAATAATAATGATACTTACCGTCAGTAAGGGACACATAACCGACTTCCGTCAATAGAATCTGAGGTACTCCATTTTCATAGACCACATTGCCGCAGTAATCCGTTGTAACACTGTCTCCTTCCAGAAAGTGCACGGTACGGAGTTTCCTACCCGCAGCATCATAAAGATAAGATATACTGTTACCATTCGCAAACATTACACGACTAGGCAAATTTAAACAATTATACTGAATAGCAGTTATATTTTTGTTTAAATCTTTAGTCAGGTTGCCGTTTTCATCATATTCATATTCGGTTGACAAGTCAACACCGTCCTTGAACTCGAAGCCGTTATTAAAGCAGGCGTAGTTGAATGGTCTCTCACCTTTTAATTAGTTGTCATTACAGGTCAAAACTTCATATTCAATAAACATAACTATATCCTTCCATTGTATTATTTTCATCTAACTTAAAAAACAAATATACTTTTTCCCATAAGAGTTATGAATAAAATACCCTGATACAAATTGATAGTCAATCAACTTGTACCAGGGTAAAAATAATCCTATTAGAGTCAAATTTCCTCCACTGCAACCAAAACTAATTTTCCTTCCAGCTCTTTCCTTTTAGTAAGTACTAAAATAGCTGGTAAAAATTCCCATATTTCATCTTCAATATCATATATATCAGATCCTTCCAATTTATAGATATTGCTACTAAATTTTGATGAAGGAACTGATTGATACGCAACAGAACCTTCATTTATTAATTTCACATACATCTTTTACATAAAATAATAAATGTCTAATCTACCATGAGAAACATATCCTCCAACTTACAAAAGTTCTCTTTTTACATTATCAACAGCAGAATCCTCCTGTTACAGGAACTACCCATCCGGTAGTTCCATTGTCCTTATTTGGCATATTAACTGCTTTATATTGTATTTTTAACTAAGGAGTCATTAGTATTCAAAATAATAGCCTATACATCAGAATAAAGTACTTTCCTTAAAAACATAAATAAGTACAAGTATTATTAATACTATTTCTACGATCCAAACACTTTTTTGTTTAAACCAGATAATAAAAAAACGGTCTATCAAAAGTAATAAACACATCATCAATATAAATCCAATAATGAAAAAAAGACTAAATGGTGTCCATGCTTCAGAACGCATATCAATTATAAATATTATTATTGATATAGGAAATAACAATAATACAGGAGTCCATTTTATTCTTTTCATAATATATTATCTATAAATCATTTTACCTTGTGGATTATTTTTTATAATTGCTCTAAATGAAACACTAGGAATAACGGGTCTAGAGGTAGAAATAGTAGCAATAAAAGATGATTCTCCTAAATAATGGCTACTTGGAATCCTATGCCTAGTACTCTTTTGAGTAAAAGTTATTATACCGGCTGCTTCCAAAGATTTTTGTACCACTGTGGAGCAATTATTTCCTAAAAAATCATATGACTCATTCTTACTAATACTTATAAAGGTATCCCTTATAATATCATCTTGCTCTTTCGATGTCGGAATCATATAGCCTTCAGAAAAACCATACGTATTTATAGACATATCATCAGAAGCACCATAGGAATTATATGGACTATTTAAAAATTCTTGAGGACTATCAAATTCTCCCACTGCTATGTCGTTAAATTTTCGCCCTCCAGAAAACTCACCAGAGACATAAACATTATCTCCATTCACTGAAAAATATTGCCATTCACCTGCATCATTTTGAATCAAAATAGCCATATGTTGTTTCCTTATATAACCATAATTTAAAACTGTAATACTATCTCCATTCACATCAATATTATTCACCGGATTATTTGCGCCATATTGATAAGGTGATAAAGAAACATACTTCTCTGAAAATCTATCAGTTTTCATAAATCTCCCTAATGCAGCATCATACATCCTCGCTCCATAATCATACCAGTCCAACCCACCTTTACGATCCAACTCCTTGCCATTATACTTATAAGGCTGAGCATCTCCGGTAGAAGAAAACACACCTCCAAACGGATAATAATGATTCACTTCCTCAACCGTTCCCTCCTCATCTACAACCACACGATTATTACCCTGATGATCTTTCAAATAATAATGATACTTACCGTCAGTAAGGGACACATAACCGACTTCTGTCAATAGAATCTGAGGTACTCCATTTTCATAGACCACATTGCCGCAGTAATCCGTTGTAACACTGTCTCCTTCCAGAACGTGCACGGTACGGAGTTTCCTGCCCGCAGCATCATAAAGATAAGATATACTGTCACCATTCGCAAACATTACACGACTAGGCAAATTTAAACAATTATACTGAATAGCAGTTATATTTTTGTTTAAATCTTTAGTCAGGTTGCCGTTTTCATCATATTCATATTCTGTGGGCAAATCAATGCCGTCCTTGAACTCGAAGCCGTTATTGAAGGCAGGGGTGGTTGAACGGTCTGTCACCTTCTTTAACCGGTTACCGGCATAACTCAAAGAAAGATCATCAATCACATCATAACCCGTCGCTGAAGTCTGCCCGTAGCGCTTCAGACCCAAGATATTACCCATTTTATCATAGCCCGTCACCTGCTCATTAAAACGGTTGGTATTTACAGAAAAGCTCGGCCCTTCACCATATTCCGCATCAGTCAGGCGACCCAGACGGTCATAACTGAATTTATAACCGCGGGGAGTGGCCCCGGCTCCACTTTTCCAAGTCATACTGCTGATATTACCATTATAACAAGGGACTCCCAAACCGTCGGTATAATGCAAAGACTGGCTAAACTTACCGCCTTCAATACCGGTCAGCCAGTTACGGATATTGTAGGCATAGTCTGTTGCATAAATACCGTTATCCAGTTTGTCTGTCTGCAATCGGCCCAACTCGTCATAAGCGTGTTCCAAAAGCAAGACGGAAGGATTGTTATCGTATTGGTGGCTCACTCGTGTCAGGCGTGACGAATGGTCATAAGTATAGGTATAACGTTCCGTCAATGAATACCCGGAACTATCCGTATGGGTGTGAAGGACGGACAGAGGACGTCCTTGAAAGGAGTACTCAGTGGCGTATGTATCCATGCCTCCATTGACACGGCTTGACAGGCTTTTCACTATCCGCTTATTGATGTCATAATAGTCCGCAGAATAAATGAATCCCGAAGAGCCATGCGTACAAAGTATGCTACCCGTAAGATTACCGGTCGCACTCACAGTTCCTTCCGGAAAATTATATGCAGAAAAGCCGTTTCGTGTTCTAAAATCATACGTATCATAGTAGTTCACCACATATACACAAGGATCAACCAGATCAAAAGAGCTCTGATAACCACTGTACGCCAGGCCGGTGTCGCCTTCCATAAGAGTACCTAAAACAACTGTCTCACCGGCAGTCCGAACATGTTTATCGCTGTTGCTACATTCGCCCTCCACAACGACACGCCCATAGACATCATAAACAAAGAATGACCAAAGAGAATCATTACGCTGACAGCCATCCTGAGAGAAAACCAAACGGTGTGCCGCGTCATAAACCAGGTAAGAAGGGGCGCAACCGGGAAGCTTCTTATAAACAAGACGATCCAGATAGTCATAACGATATATGTAAGCATAAAGATCCAGATCCGGATGATCCTGGTAACCCGGAGGAAGCACAAACACCAGATTGCCATACTCATCGTAGACAAAATAAGTATCAAAAAATGTATCACCATCCAGAATGCGTGAAAGGACCAACTGATTTTCACTATTATAAAATTCCCAATGCATGTTGCCATCTTCGTCCTCGCTGCGTATGCCGCGAAGGCTACCGTCTGCATAGGGACTATCGCTCTCTACCAGCTCGCCGCCGTCGGATACCAGATAACGCTTGCAACGTTGGACGGGTATACTCTCAAGATTACAGCTATATTTTTTGGATACGGCTTTACCGGTCCATTCATCACCAACACCAAACTCTTTTAACAGTAAACTACGGTGGGAAGCCTCATACGCGAAACGTGAACAGACGTTGCTGTGCCCGTAATACTCCTGTGCCGACTTTAATATTTGCTTATAGTTCCCGGAAGCCCCTTCCGACAACACAGGAACCGGAAGAGTACGGGACTGTAAATTTCCCAATGAGTTATACTCATAACTTTCAGTCAGGTCTTTGCCCTGCGGGGTTATTCCGACGTGTATCTTCTGAGAAACACCGCCAAAACCATCCCCATAGGACACATCAGTCAGGGAGCGCACACCGTTCGTTTTCAACAGCGAGGCTGCTCCCGTATATTTGTCAAGCGGAGTTACCGTAAGTATGCCATAACGGTCACTCATGTTCACAGTCTTCCTCTGAGCGCAAAGAAGACCGGAGCTTGCACTTATCAATACAAGAACAATGATTCTTTTTATATTCATAATTTTTCCTTTTAACAGTTTCTTATTCATTTCTTATACTCATTATACTCCAGCACAGCGCCGTCCTTATCACGGATTTCCGTCAGTCTCCCGAAGCCGTCATAGCTGTATGTAGTTACATTCCCGTTAGGTTCATTCATATAGACAACTCCCCGTTGCGGAGCATATCTATAAACGGTCACCCGGCAAGGGGCGGGGAAAGCATTACGCAACGGAAGCAATACATTTTCAAGGGCACTGCCGTCAAGGTTTTGAAGAGACTCCACACTCACGCGCAGCCCGGAAACGACTTCCTGATATGACGCCCCTTCCACAATAGCCACCGGACGACTGTAGTTGTATCCCCAGAGCAATGCGACCACAGGAGCATCCGCACGGCGGATCTCACAAACATTGCCATAAGCATCGTGTACAGGATAAGATTCACTCATTGAAAAGAGCCCCTCATGCTTCCAGACGCTCACCTCGTCCAGCAAGGCCGAACCGGAGCCGGGATCCAGAGTATAGTCGAAACTGGTAAAGGAATCATCCATATAGCCTTCAGGACCTTCCACAGATTCTCCTATATGGGCAGGTCTCAATATATCATTGGCAGCCGTCATCGCCCTTCCAACGGCATCATTAACATGATATGGATAAGTATAATCACATTTCTTTTTCTTTCCATCGCTATACTTATAAATCTCCCTCACCGGAAGCCCGGATCGTATATCCCAGTCCGTAGAGCCATAAGTCCGGACAACCGTATCACTGACCAACTTACCAGCATAATAATCCGTATTCACAGTGAGCTGGTTTTCCACACGCGTATTCCCCCTGCCAATGCTATACCTGTACTCACGATAATAAAGGTCATCGTCCGTTTCCACACCGGACTGTTCTGCAACAACCAGATTGGCACGCCGCACTTCACGTCCCGCCACCACAGGAGTATTATTGTTCAAAGATATTTCAGTATATGTATGCTCCTCATCATGCACAGGCTGCTCCGTATCTACATCATAATCCGTTCTCCTGACCAGTTTGCCCTTCTTATAATGGGACACCTCATCATGCACCATACCATTTATTATACTTGGAAAATAGAAATTCGTATTGTATTCATAGTCTTCACG
The DNA here is from genome assembly GCF_002222615.2 of Bacteroides caccae. Classification (NCBI taxonomy): domain Bacteria; kingdom Pseudomonadati; phylum Bacteroidota; class Bacteroidia; order Bacteroidales; family Bacteroidaceae; genus Bacteroides; species Bacteroides caccae. The sequence goes on from NZ_CP022412.2 coordinate 681,516, forward strand.
AGATACCGTTTTTCCATAATCATCTTTCTCCACAACACTCACATTAGGATATAGGACAGAGACTCCCGCTGCAGCACCGGCATCGGCCACCGGCAGGGATGAATACAAACGATAACGCATGCTGGTACGAGAGTAGGTACGCAAATAAAGTTTCTCCATCTCATCGACAAAAGTCACTTGAGGAGCATAACCTGTCGGAATACCGTCTTTCTCATACAAGAAACGACGTTCATTCTTCAGCGTACCTTCCACATCACGGCATTGGATAGAATAAATTCGCAAACCACCGGCATAAGATGAAATTGCATTCCCATATTCATCTGTATCGGGATATGTATTGAGCTCATACACTAATTCCTCTCTTGCACCTGTCGGATATTTAATAGACTGCAACGAATAAACCTGGGCGAATAAAATGTCCGGTGTACGGTCCGCACCTCCAATATAAGCATAACATACACCCCGGTCGCCATCGTAAGGCATTCCAAACTCCACCAATTGTCTTTCTACAAGATCGGTATTACCGGTCCGTCCGTTATAATATCCGAATTTATCCACTGCTTTGGTCTGCGTCGGTGAATAGTCATCCACGTAGTCATTATATGACATTGTATAACTACGGCTTTGATTATTGACCAGTTCTGTAAAATTGACCTCAGTAAGCAGGCTGCGTCCCATGAACCGCAGTTGCTTATAATTCAATGTGACACGTTGGATTTCCGCCCCATTTTCATAAATATGCACGGTTTTCAGAAGAGAAGAGGAATAATCAAAAACGACTTTTCCATTAGCGTACGTGATTTCTTTGGGATATTTTGCATCAACCGAATTGTAAGGCCGGTTATCATACTGGCCAACGTTTTCGACCGTAAAATCGGCCCAAAGAGAATCATTATGCAAAGCATACCCGTTCATCCGGAAAAACTTCAGTTTTCCATCCACTCCCTGCCAATATCCGTTACGGTAACTTTCACCCATATCCTCCACTGCATAATAGTCATAACTATCTGCATAAGTGAGCTTCTGTGTGACATACGAAAAAGAAAGCCTGTCCTGTTTCAGACTGGTGACATCCGTTAGTTTCCAGCCTGTAATCTTTCCCGTATTAGAGTATTCGGCTTCCTTAAAACGGTAAATATTACCGGAACCGTCCGTCACCTGAAATCCCGAACGTATGTCTGACGTTTCCACCTTATCAGAAGTCAACGGTAAATAAACCGGTATATGCGAGCCGCTTTCCGAGGATTTCTCAGGACGCCGGAACACGAAATTCCCCTGAGCATCAAATGTACTATAAAAAAACACATCCGGTTGTTCGTGCGCCATACCTTCGGTCATCTTATGCATATAAGAAGTGTCCCAACTGCCAAAGTCCGGGTTATAGATCAAATACCCTTCTTCATCAGGATTTCCTTGAATACTCCGGGTTACGGTGGGACCGAAATCCACGTTCCAGCCCAAGCCTGCCACGCCGTTTCCCGCACTGACCTTGATGCCTCCGCTGTCATATTGCAATCGTAAAGGCAGCGTGAAATCTCTTGTACGTATCTCATATATCGGGATACTAAGTTCAACTTTGCCTGTATTATAATTAACAGGACACATAATATGCTTCATCAACTCCTCCGATACCGGAGACACAGGAACATAATTATATTTGTATTTTCCTTCCGTATCAGCCAAAGCCGGCGAGGTGCCCTGGCTATATACGCTGCCCACACAAGTGAGCAGCGCAATTATTAAAATAATAGTCTTATTATTCATTTTAGATAACAGTCATCTGGTTTTTATAAAAAAATATTAATCCCTCTCATTACAGATTCATCGCATTAGCGCCCAAAACGCCTGCCAAAGCCGAAGCCACTGCGATAACCACCTTCAGGATCATATCCCATACTGATTTCTTCATTGCCATAATTTACCTCCTTTCCGTGTCTTTAAATACTTGTGTTACTCTGTGTTCTTTCAGCCCGTCTTCATGACAGATACCTATCGGGGAGAGTGTACAATCCTCCCTCGTGGCGCTGCAATGCACCACGAACAAATTGACAGTTCGCATAATCAGTGAATAATTTACAGTTCAGTTAAGCACCTGCCGTTCAGCAGAATACTTCGTTTAGTTTAGTCGTTTGAATCTGTGTTGTGCCGGAGAATCACACTGACGGATCCGGTGTCACCCCACCGCCGGAACCGCCGCCTTCGGGCTTGCCACCCTCTCCTTCACCGGAAGCAGAGGTATCGGCACGGTCGAAACGGACACACCGGGCGCCTGTCACTAGCGAACGGGTGGCCATAGTGCCATCCAAATGACGGGTGGAACAGGGAAGAAAGCGAACTGTCAGTGAAGCTTGGGCGGCAGACACGTCGTCCACAGTTTTCACACCTTTACCGTTCGACTTCATCACCAGACGGAAAGTTCCGAAACCGTCAAGCGTCACACTCTCCGAGGATTGAAGATGCTGGCTGACTACCGTCACCAGGTTGTCCAGCGTGTTCTTCACATCACCCGGGGAAAGGGAGGAATAAGCCGCTATCTCTTTAGAGATCTGTGAAGTACTTACATTACCTGTGCGCAACACACGGGGATAGAATAGTTGTTCTCCGTTTTTGTCTTTCAGAACGGACTGAAATGGACCATACAATACTGGCATAATCAAATTTGTTTTTGTGTTAATAAATTTAGTTTAGTCTTGTCTATAAGCTTATCGACACTACAAAGATACAATAGTTACATTTCATATACAAGCGATTTTCAATATGTGTCTTAACTAAATTCTTAACCACCAGTAATGCATTGAATAACAATAAGAAATCGGAGGAATAATTATAAGTCTAAAACAAAAAAATCCGGTATGCATCAAAACAAAAAGTTGATTCATACCGGAAGTCATAATCTAAAGGAATATTTCACAAAACATAAGAAGGATAAAATAAAATAACCATCCGAGAAGTGTCCACTTACAAAGCCCTTTACCACATGTTTGATAACCAAACAATATAAGAGCCAACCCTATAATAAGCAACAATGGAAAAGGGAAAAGAAAGGCTATCGCTTTTACCCACGCAGATAAAGGAAGACGCTGCTTCTCGACCTCTTTCTCCTTTTCCACTTCGATAAGTTTTTCCACCTCTTTCGTATAGTCCTGATACATGGACGGAGTGATATTCCGCCGCTTCAGTTCCTCCTCTGCTGCGATTACAGCTTCAGGCTGATAATCAGCACGCTCCGAAGCCACTATTCGAACTAACGCCATATCAACCTTTTCCGACATTACGACAGAGAATTTGTTTGTTTCCATATTTTCTAGTATTAAACTATTAACATACAACCAATAAAAAACATAATAAACTGCATATCAAAGATATAACAAATGAAAAATTAACCGCCACGACACTCACCTAAAAAAACCGGCCCTATAAGAAATATTGCAAAAATTATTCCCACATTTCTTTTTGTAGAATCTTCTATTTTCGCACATTCTTTAAAAAGATTGGTTTTACATCCTTTTATCAACCAGCCGATAAAAACCGCCAGCCACATAATCAAAGTACCAAAATAATCTATACCTCTCATTTGTTGTCTCTATTCTTATTAATATATATTATACCATCTATTCCATCATTCAAATTCTCAAAAGTTTTCGGATTACGAATCCTTTCATCAAATTTTCTCATTTCCACATCGTAAACTACACGCCTACTCCTTGGGGGAATATGCCGATTGGCATATTTAAACTTATACCATGAACCGGGATGCAATTGTTTCAACAAGTGAACGGCGGGCAATCTTTGAGTGGCCACATCAATGAATCCGCCGGCTCTTTCATCGGGCGTCGCATAAGTTCCTGCCCAAGAACGTCCCGTCAACCATACTTTCGGAGAATTGATAGATGAATAAGCTGACGATACCATATATTTGGCAACTCCGTCGGCAAAATTTGCTGCCGATTCATTCAGGGTAAGCTCCAAATTACTAACAAAATCTGTTACCGGACCTACATTCTCATAACTTCCACTCCTCTGCCATTGCCAAAATTCAGATTCGGAAAGATGCACTTTTCGATCACCATAATCAATATATTCCTGCCGCCCCATAAACGTATTATGAAACCAATTATTATGTGTAGTTTCCTTATAAGTACCATCAGGATTATAGAGCACTTTCATCAGACCATTCGGATCAACATAGTTAACCGGATTATTTCCACAATATCCATAAGGGTTCTCTGAATAATAGTCTTCGCACAGAGGATCCACTCCATTCCACCTTCCCAACACCGGATCATACCGCCGCGCACCATAATCATACCAGTTCACCCCGCACGCTGTCTCCAGTTCTTTTCCGTTATACTTATACGGCTGGACGCTCTGCCGGGAACTTGTCGACATCAATCCGCCGAAAGCATAATAATCGTTCACTTCCTCCGCATTACCATGTTCATCCGCAACGACACGCACATTGCCCTGATGATCTTTGATGAAATAATGATAGCTCGTATCCGACAAAGCTATATACCCAACATCGGTCATCAACCGCACCGGAACCCCGTTTTCATAGATCACATTCCCGCAATAATCCGTCGTCAGCGTATCTCCGTCAGCAACCCACACCGTACGCAGCTTACTACCGTCAGCACTGTAAACATGAGAAATGTTGTCGCCATTTTTAAAGACTATCCGGCTAGGCAAATTTAAAGAATTATATTGAATATCAACAATATTCTTATTTAAATCTTTTGTCAGATTCCCGTTTGCGTCATAAGCATAGGCAGACTCCTGCGCAAACATATTCACTCCGGCGGAGAACAATAAACCCGCCAATATCATTTTCCGTAATAAATACATAATCCAATCCGTTTTTGTGTTAATTAATCGAGTTTAGTCTTGTCTGTAAGCTTATCGACAACACAAAGATAAGACAGTTACATTTCATATACAAGTGATTTTCAATATGTGTCTTAAGCAAATTCTCAACCAATATAAATAATTGAATATCAATAATTATCAATTTCCAACCTCCTATTTACAACACTTAAAAGATAACGTCCGGGAAGTTTTATCTTGCCCCCGCTGCCACGCAACGTAGCAATCCCCTGCCAGATTGCACCGCCGATAGCCCCGAAATTACTTTTCAGGATAATTGCATACTGTTCTGAAGGCGGGATACCGTAGCTACGGAGATTATCGAGCAGCCCCGCATAGTTGCGTGATGTCCCGTCAGCCGGCGGAAGAAGGCCGTCGATAGTCTCCTGCGTCCACTTTTTCCGTTTCCCGGAACAGGGAGCATCCCGCCCGTAGGAACTTCCGGAAGAAATCTCCTCCTTCCCAATCTTCTTCCCCTCCGCCTTCTCCCCTGCCGTTTCCAGGGGAGAATTGAAGTGGGGTTGTTCTTTGCTTTGCTGTGCTACGCTATGCTGTGCTGTGCTATGTGTACCTGATGTTACATTTTCAGGGATAAATGTTACATTATCACCCCTCGTAATGCCTTCTCCATGCCCCTGTTTTTCACTTTTCACAGCCGGCGTTCCTTTTGCATCATCCTTATTATCAGCCGGTTCATCATCTGCAAGCAGGCAATACCCGACTTCCAGATGTGAAATGCTGCGGCGACGGGTACTGAAAAGATACTGCCGTTGTATTTCGACGGAAGTCAGGATGCAGCTACGCTCAAAAAGAACCGCGTCGAACAGTCCGTATTCCACCGCCAGACGGACGATACGTTCCACGTCATCAGCGCTCTTCTCGTACAGACCCGCCGAGAGGTCTTCGTAAAACAAACGGTCCGCACGGACATAATACCCCTCGCCCGCATAGATATACGACAGGATTTCCACCAGAATGCCAAGCGCGGAGTCACCCTCACGCTTCATCAGGCGGCGGACGGCACGGTCGTGAATAAAATCCGTATTCAGCGGGAAATAATCCAATCCCTTTTTCTTTATTCTTGCCATAATAATTCTGTTTTTTGATAAATACTCAATATAAAAAACCCGCTTTTACAGCAAGGCTTCTTCCTGCATTCCCGCCTTTTTGCGTTCCATGCTAAGCCTCACTACCTCAAGGGCGTGCAGAATAAGCCGGAGACGTGTTTCCCGGTCCTCAGTCTGTGTTATGACCGGATAGGAAACTCGTCCACCGGACAAAGAGCAATGGGGAAGTTTCTTACCACTGCCGTATTGCCTTCGGCTCAGAGATTTGCGACACTCCTTGCAATATTTATCCGGAGACTGCGTTTTTTTGTTCATATAGAAGGACTCCAACGGAAGCTCACGTTTACAACTCTTGCAAATACTGCTGGATGTAGATTGTTTTGTCGATAAAGATAATGTTGTTTTCATAATGATAATTTTGATTTAAATTCTGAGAAAAAAGTTGTTTATTTGCCGGAGATGTATGTCCGACATGGTGGACATATATGCTTACCATGGTGAATCTATATATTCATCACAGTGTATATATATAGCTACCGGAGCAGTGATACAAAGGGGATGCAAGGCCGGGGGACGAACTTTTCTGCAACCTTTCGGAAACTTTTCTGCGTTTTTCATGGCTATTCTGTTTTTAATTTATATTTTTGAAACATATTTGTAATTTCACCGCTACAAAGATAAATAAGTTTTCATAAAGAAAACATACGGTTTTAGAAATTAATTCTTAAAAAACAGATAACGGATTATTAATGAGCAACTAATACGTTTATGATTTTTTACATCAAAATTAAATGCTAACAAAATGGATACAAATCTGGATGTACCCGGCATCATCAAACGTGCCAAGCAGGCATTAAACCTGAAGAGGGACAGCGAACTGGCTGAATTCCTGGGAGTTTCAAGAGCGACAGTCACCAACTGGGCTGCACGGAACAGTATAGATTTCCGCCTGCTGCTCGACAAATTAGGAAATACGGTAGACTACAACTGGCTATTGTTGGGAAAAGGCAACCCGAAACACCAGTCGAGATTTTGCGAAAGCGAACTGGCACAAGGGGAGGTGCAGATAATTCACAATCCCAAAACTGCCGAACCGGTTGACGACCGCAGCGTGACACTATACGACATCACGGCGGCGGCAAACCTGAAGACGCTGTTCACCAACAAGCACCAGTATGCCTTGGGGAAAATACGGATTCCGAACATATCCGCCTGCGACGGGGCGGTCTACGTCAACGGGGACAGTATGTACCCCATACTGAAATCGGGGGACATCATCGGATATAAGGAGATAAACAGCTTCGAGAGCGTTATTTACGGGGAAATATACCTGGTTTCGTTCATGATCGACGGAGACGAGTATCTGGCGGTGAAGTATGCCAACCGGTCCGAAAAGGAAGGATGCATCAAACTGGTGAGCTACAACACCCACCATGAGCCAATGGATATACCGTTTGCGGCGATCAATGCAATGGCAATAGTGAAGTTCTCTATACGCAGGCATATGATGATGTAAGTTTTCGTCAGGATGAAAAAGTATTTTAAGTGAAATAATCTGTGTTAATCCATGTAATCCATGGTGAAAAGTCATTATCTTTGCACATTGCAAAGCAGAAAACAATAAAATCACGCTATATAATGGAAAAGAAATTCAAAAGAACCACCGTCACATCGGCCCTGCCGTATGCGAACGGACCTGTCCACATCGGTCATTTGGCCGGTGTATACGTACCGGCAGATATCTATGTGCGCTATCTGCGGTTAAAGAAAGAAGATGTATTATTTATCGGCGGTTCGGACGAACACGGAGTGCCTATCACGATCCGCGCCAAAAAAGAAGGAATCACTCCGCAGGATGTGGTAGACCGTTACCATACGCTGATAAAGAAATCATTCGAAGAATTCGGCATCTCCTTCGATGTGTATAGCCGTACCACTTCACCGACGCACCACCAACTGGCTTCGGATTTCTTCAAAACATTATACAACAAGGGCGAGTTTATCGAAAAAACATCCGAACAATATTACGACGAGGAAGCAAAAACATTCCTTGCCGACCGTTATATCACCGGCGAATGTCCTCACTGCCACTCGGAAGGTGCCTATGGCGACCAATGCGAAAAGTGCGGTACTTCACTCTCACCGACAGACCTTATCAACCCGAAAAGCGCCATTAGCGGCAGCAAACCGGTGATGAAAGAAACCAAACACTGGTATCTCCCCCTCGACAAGCACGAAGGCTGGCTGCGCAAATGGATTCTGGAAGACCATAAAGAATGGCGCCCGAACGTGTACGGACAATGCAAAAGCTGGCTCGACATGGGGTTGCAACCACGCGCCGTAAGCCGTGACCTCGACTGGGGTATCCCTGTGCCCGTGGAAGGCGCAGAAGGAAAAGTGCTCTACGTTTGGTTCGACGCGCCTATCGGCTACATCTCCAACACGAAAGAACTTCTTCCGGACAGCTGGGAGACATGGTGGAAAGATCCCGAAACCCGTTTGATCCATTTTATCGGAAAAGACAATATCGTGTTCCACTGCATCGTATTCCCTGCCATGCTGAAAGCAGAAGGCAGCTATATCCTGCCGGACAACGTGCCCAGCAACGAATTCCTGAACCTCGAAGGAGACAAAATCTCCACTTCCCGCAACTGGGCTGTATGGTTGCACGAATATCTGGCCGATTTCCCCGGTAAACAGGACGTACTCCGCTATGTGTTGACTGCCAATGCACCGGAAACAAAAGACAACGACTTCACCTGGAAAGACTTTCAGGCCCGTAATAACAACGAACTGGTAGCCGTATACGGCAATTTTGTGAACCGTGCAATGGTGCTGACTCAGAAATACTTCGACGGATGCGTACCCGCACAAGGCGAGCTGACCGACTACGACAAAGAAACGCTGAAAGAATTTGCAGACGTAAAAGCCGAAGTAGAAAAGCTGCTCGACGTATTCAAATTCCGCGACGCACAGAAAGAAGCCATGAACCTGGCACGTATCGGAAACAAATACCTGGCCGACACCGAACCGTGGAAACTGGCGAAAACTGACATGGAACGTGTGGGAACAATCCTGAACATCTCCCTGCAACTGGTTGCCAATCTGGCGATCGCTTTTGACCCGTTCCTGCCGTTCAGCTCGGAAAAACTCCGCAAGATGTTGAACATGGACACCTTCGAATGGTCCGAACTAGGAAAAGACAACCTGCTCCCCGTCGGTCACCAGTTGAACAAGCCGGAACTGCTGTTCGAAAAGATCGAAGATGCCACAATAGAAGCACAGGTACAGAAGTTGCTTGACACGAAGAAAGCAAACGAAGAAGCCAGTTATAAGGCGAATCCGATTCGGGCAAACATCGAATTTGACGACTTCACGAAGTTGGATATCCGCGTAGGAACGATCCTCGAATGCCAGAAAGTACCGAAGGCAGACAAGTTGCTGCAATTCAAGATTGACGACGGTCTGGAAACGCGTACGATCGTGTCGGGCATTGCCAAGCATTACAAACCTGAAGAATTGGTAGGCAAACAAGTTTGTTTCATCGCCAACCTTGCCCCCCGCAAACTGAAAGGTATCGTCAGCGAAGGCATGATTCTGAGTGCCGAGAACAACGACGGCAGCCTGGCAGTCATTATGCCGGAACGGGAAGTGAAGCCGGGTAGTGAAGTGAAATAATGAAATGAGCGAGGAACAATCACTAAAGGACAAAACAGCCAAAGGATTATTCTGGGGAGGGTTCAGCAACGGTATACAACAGTTGCTGAATCTCGTTTTCGGAATATTTATCGCCCGGCTGCTCACCCCGTCGGATTATGGAATGGTGGGGATGTTAGCGATTTTCTCCCTCATAGCCGGCTCGATACAGGAGAGTGGCTTCACGGCCGCTCTTGTCAACAAGAAAGAGTTGACACACAAAGATTACAATGCTGTATTCTGGTTTAATATCATAACCAGCCTGTGCCTGTATCTGGTGTTGTTCTTGTGCGCGCCACTCATAGCCTATTTCTACAAGGTACCCGAACTGACGCCGTTGGCACGTTATTCTTTTACAGGCTTTTTCATCGCCAGTCTGGGAATCTCACACAGTGCTTATCTAAAACGGAATCTAATGGTCAAGCAGCAGGCCATGTCCTCGGTGATCGGACTGACCGTATCCGGCATTGCGGGGGTCACGCTGGCTTATCTCGGCTTTTCCTACTGGGGATATGCCACGCAAAGCATTGTCTACGTAGCTGTCAACACTGCCTGTTACTGGCATTTCACCCGTTGGCGGCCTACGCTTCAATTCAGCCTCGCGCCCATAAAAGAAATGTTCGGATTCAGTGGTAAACTGTTAATTACCAACATATTCAATCACATCAACAACAATCTCTTCTCCGTCATATTGGGTAAGTACTACTCCAAGATAGAAGTGGGCTATTACAACCAGTCCAACAAATGGTGCGGCATGGGACAACAATTCATACTGGGCATGATAAACGGAGTGGCACAACCGGTACTTGCGAAAATATCGGAAGATACCGACCGACAGCAACGGGTATTCCGCAAGATGTTGCGTTTCACCGCCTTCATCTCATTTCCCGCCATGCTGGGACTGGGAATCATTGCGGAAGAATTAATCGTTATCTCCATTACCGACAAATGGTACTCCAGCGTATCTATCATGCAGATATTATGTATCAGCGGAGCTTTTGTCCCCATTGCCAACCTTTACCAGCAACTTATCATCAGCAAAGGAAAGTCACGCATCTTTATGTGGAACATCATAATCCTCGGCATGCTCCTGCTCACAGGCGTTCTTCTGGTACATTCTTACGGAATATATGCCATGCTTGCCATGTATGTCTCGACCAATATACTATGGCTACTGAGGTGGCATCACTTCGTGCAGCTTGAAATCGGGTTGAAACTACGCCACGCACTGGCCGATATTCTTCCCTACGCCATCATAGCAGCCTCCGTCATGGCAGTTACCTACTACACCGCCCGCCCTATCGAAAACATCTATGTTCGCCTGGCAAGCAAGATTCTACTGGCAATGGCACTTTATGCAGCAGCCATGTGGGCGAGCCGTTCGGTAACTTTCAAGGAAACCATACACTATTTTATCAAAAAGAAAAGCGCATGAAACTACTCGCTCTCGTCACACTCTATTATCCACCCGCACACATCACCGACAACCTTCTTACTTATGCAGAAGATGTGGACGGATTGTTTGTCTGGGACAACACCCCCGGAGGCAGTAATTATCAATTTCCGGAATCTATCTCCCACAAAATAGTCAGGTTACGCCAAGGGGAAAACACCGGTATCGGCAAAGCACTCAATGCCGCAGCGATGTTCGCCCTCGACAACGGATATACTTACCTGCTGACAATGGATCAGGACAGCGCTTTTACCGCTTCCACATTCAAAGACTATATCCGTATTATCAACAATGACAAAGACAGTTCCCATTTTGCTTATATTCCTCTCATCAATGCTTCTGGCACAGACAGCAATGCGCCGCTCAAAGAAGCACAGGGGATGATTATCTCCGGAAGTATTTTTCCGTTGAAAACGATACAAAAAGTCGGTCTGTATCTTGACAAATTTGTCATGGATGCCATTGATACGGAATATTTCCTGCGCATCCGCCGCCATACCGGAAAAGTCATGCTCGTACCTGCCGCCAACCTGAAACATGAACTGGGACATCCGCTCCGGAAACAAATACTCATCTGGCACCCGATGTCACTCAACTACTCCCCGGTGCGTACCTACTACATAGCCCGTAACTTCTTGTACCTCAACAAGCAATACGCCGAGTTCAAACGTCCCGAACTGCTTTGGAAGCTCATTTGGGAGCGTCCTTTCTATATCCTTTTTATGGAAGAAAACAAATGGGAGAAACTGAAAGCACTCGCCAGAGGTATCTGGCAAGGCTGGAGAAAAGATCTCAACCACGACTGTTATTTCAAAAAGCTCAACCCAAACCCCAAGCACCATGAGCGCGAATAACCTTACAACCACCTATCGCCTGCTGAACAGTTCTTTCAGGAAGACGATGATTTTTCACTTGGGCATAGACGCGGGATTCTTCACCGAATATACCTATATGCTTCATGCAATGCTCTATTGCCTGCAACACAAGATACAGTTCAAGCTCTATTCCGACGATGCCAACTTCGGTTGGGAGAAAGGTTGGACAGACTGTTTCGTCCCCTTCTGTGAGGAAGTGCACGAAGCGTTTCACCACACCTACAACACCCACCGCCTGCCTTCGTGGAAAGCATTGATGAAGGACAAGAAATTGCCCAAGACCAAACTGATGAAATGGAAACTGAAAGCAACCTGCAAGAATATAACCGGAGAGACTCTCGCTTTCCTGACCTATAAAAAACCGGTATTACTGAACTGCCACCTGAAGTTCGATCCCAACCAACACTTCCACATCCCCGAACTGGGTATAGACGGGGATTATCTCCATGCTTTCCGGAAAATGACGGAAATCACGTGGAAGTTGAACGAAGTAACCGGACGAGAATGCCGACACCTGGCAGACAACCTGCAACTCCCGCAAGAATACGTCGGTTGCCAGATACGCGGAGGCGACAAGATCACCGAAACCAACCTGCTTCCGGCAGAGTATTACATACGCCTCATCAAACAGAAAACCGACTTGCGCGATGTCTTCGTGCTGACAGATGATTACCGTATCTTCCGGCAAGTACAGTCGCTCGCCCCGGACATACGTTGGTATACCCTATGCGATTCCGGCGAGAAAGGATATGTCAACAGTGCTTTCACGCAAACGACGAAAGAGTTGAAACAGAAGCAAATGACTCGTTTTCTTTCTTCCATACAGCTACTGATGAACGCTTCCATATTCACAGGAAGCATCACCACCGGGCCCAGCCTGTTCCTGCTCAAGAAGTTCTATCCGGACATCAGTCCTGCCGACTGTTTGCTTGAGGATTTCCCGCAAGCAGCCACCCTCCCTATCCCGGGACGCAGCCAAATGGCGGCGGAATTTCTACAAGGAAACTTAAAGTTATAGGAACTTGTCAATTTAATCACTACATTTGTATCATAACGTGCATTAACCGTTTCCAATGGACAAGAAATATACAGCAAAAGAACTTGATTTGTTACATGCCGAGCTTTACGACATATTGGGAGAAACCATTCGTATCTGTCGGAAACACGACATCCCGTATTTTGTGATAGGCGGTACTGCAATCGGGGCACTCTATGACCGGGCGATACTGCCTTGGGACGACGATATAGATATCGGCATGGCACGGAAAGACTACAACAGATTTCTCGAAGTAGCCCCCCGGGAGCTGGGCGATTCCTACTTTCTTTCATGGATAGAAACAGATCCGCACAGTCCTTATTACTATGCCAAAGTCAAGAAAAACAATACCCTCTTTGTAGAAGAAATGTTCAAGAATGTCCCGATGCATCCGGGTATTTTTGTAGATATATTCCCGTTCGACAGGATACCCGACAACAAGCTGTTGCGGAAATTACAGTACGACGCAGCCGGTTTCCTCAAATGTTGCCTCATGGGAAAAGAGATATGGATGTGGAAACACTTCGGCAAATGCGAGATAGAACATCCCACAGACCGGGGAGCCTTCTCCTGCTTCTTGAATAAAGCAGTCGATGTTCTTTTCTCGAAGAAAACAATTTACCGTATGCTGGTAGCCGTTCAAAGCTGCTTCAATTCATGGAACACGAAGTATTTCAACAACGTGATGACTACCACCGACCACGTGACCGGAGAAAGCCTCCGCCACCTGCAACCGGTGCCGTTCGGACCGCTCACAGTGAACGCTCCCGACAACCTGGAAGGTTTCCTGCGATACAACTACCCGACCCTGCACCGATATACAGAGGAAGAACAGGAGAAAGTGAACAATCACTACCCTGCCGCCCTTTCATTCAGTACGACTCCAAAACAAGAACTATGAATATGAAACCCGCTTTAGTAGATGTACCGGTACTGATACTGTTCTTCAACCGCCCGCAACAATTATCGCAAGTGTTCGAGCAGGTAAAGAAAGCACGCCCGTCACGGCTGTTTCTCTATCAGGACGGAGCACGAAACGAACACGACCTGCCCGGGATAAAAGCCTGCCGCGAAATCGTGTCGCAGATAGACTGGGAGTGCGAAGTAGAACGGTTCTATCAGGAAAAGAACTTCGGTTGCGACCCCTCGGAATATATATCGCAGAAATGGGCTTTCTCAAAAGTCGACAAATGCATTGTACTGGAAGATGATGATGTGCCGTCAGTCTCTTTCTTCCGTTTCTGCAAGGAAATGCTGGACAAGTACGAACATGACACCCGCATCAGCATGATTGCCGGATTCAACCCCGAAGAAATCAGCAAAGACATCCCTTACGACTATTTCTTCGCCACCACCTTCTCTATCTGGGGGTGGGCAAGCTGGAAACGTGTCGTAGACCAATGGGACGAGTTCTATACTTTTCTGGACGACTCCTTCAATATGCAGCAACTCGAACAACTCATCAAAGAACGCAAGTTCCGGAGCGACTTCATCTATATGTGCCGGCGTCATCGCGAACACCGGAAGGCTTTTTACGAAACCATTTTCCATGCCTCCATACTGTTCAACTCCGGACTGAGCATTGTGCCCACACGCAACATGATTAACAACTTGGGAGCAACGGCGGATTCCACCCACTTTGCCGGTTCCGTCCATACGCTGCCCAAAGGCTACCGCCGCATTTTCACCATGAAGCGTTACGAAGCGGAGTTTCCTCTGAAACATCCCCGCTACGTCATTGAAAATGTAGCGTACAAAAAAAGCGTCTACCGCATCATGTGCTGGGACCACCCGTGGATAAAGATAGGACGCTCGTTCGAGGAACTGTTCCTCAACCTGAAATACGGTAATTTTTCTATCATTACGAAAGCTGTTAAAAACCGAATAAACAAATGGCTGAAGAGAAACAAACATCACTAAAACCACTTACGATTTATTTCTACCATACCCGCCTCACGCGGGAAAGTTACGAGGAATGGAAAGAGTATAAATTCCCCGGACATATCTTGTACGGACTTCCATTGCTGGAAAAACACGGGATACATTCCGTCATGCACAAGTGCCGGTACTTCTCAAGCCGCCTGAGGCTCATGCTCTACGCAACGAAAGAAATTCTGTTCTGCAAGGAGAAATATCAGGTGCTCTACGCCACCTCTTTCCGTGGTATCGAACCGGTGATTTTCCTCCGTGCACTGGGGCTATACCGCAAGCCGATCGTTATCTGGCACCACACGGCAGTAGTCAACAGTTCCGGTTTCGCACGCGAACAAATATCCCGCCTTTTCTATAAAGGCATAGACAAGATGTTCCTGTTCAGCCGGAAGCTCATTCAGGATTCGTTGAAAACCCGGAAAGCGCCCGCCCATAAACTAAAACTGGTACACTGGGGACCGGACCTCCCTTTCTATGACCACCTGTTGGCGGAAATGCCCGACCGCAAACCGGAAGGCTTTATCTCTACCGGCAAAGAAAACCGGGACGTAAGCACTCTCTTCCAGGCATTTGCCGCCACTAAAGAGAAACTCGACTTATATATCGCCGTCTCATGCGGTAACATCAATTATAAAAACATCATTGACGGTTTCACCCTGCCCGACTCTATCCATGTACATTACACCGACGGAGTAATCCCCTACGAGCTTGCCAAACTGGTGGCGCGGAAAAGCTGTATTGTCATCTGTTGTCTGGATTTTCCCTATACCGTAGGGCTCACCACACTCGTAGAAGCATTTGCTCTCGGCATTCCCGTCATTTGTTCGCGTAACCCCAATTTCGAAATTGACATCGACAAGGAAGGAATCGGCATTACCGTAGAATACGGCGATGTGCAGGGTTGGACAGACGCTATCCGCTACATCGCCGACCACCCCGAAGAGGCACGACGCATGGGCAACAACGCCCGCAAACTGGCGGAAGAACGTTTCAATCTCGAAATCTTTTCACGTGAAATAGCAGAAAGCTTGCAGGAAATATCAAACTTTTCCTCTAAAAACCGTACATTTGCATAAACTTTTATGCACATGAGAGTCCTGATTATAAATACGTCTGAACGAATCGGAGGAGCCGCCATTGCAGCCGGCCGGTTAATGGAATCACTCAAGAATAATGGTATTAAAGCCAAAATGCTGGTGCGCGACAAGCAAACGGACCAGATCAGCGTTGTGGGTTTGAAGCGCAGCTGGCTGCAAGTATGGAAGTTCATGTGGGAACGCATCGTTATCTGGAGCGCCAACCGTTTCCAACGGTATCATCTGTTCGATGTAGACATTGCCAACACGGGAACGGACATTACCTCTCTTCCGGAATTTCGGCAGGCAGACGTCATTCACCTGCACTGGATCAATCAGGGAATGCTTTCATTGAAAGACATCCGGAAGATACTTACTTCCGGCAAACCGGTCGTCTGGACAATGCATGATATGTGGCCCTGCACCGGTATCTGCCATTATGCACGCGAATGTACGAACTATCAACAGGAGTGCCACAACTGCCCGTACATCTACAAAGGCGGTAGCAAGAAAGATTTATCTTACCGCACTTTCCGTAAGAAACAGAAATTGTATAGCAACGCCCCCGTTCATTTCGTCACTTGCAGCCGTTGGTTGAAGGAACAGGCCCAGGTCAGCAGGCTGTTCGAAGGGAAAAGCGTTATCAACATCCCGAACGCGATCAATACCAACCTGTTCAAGCCACAGAACAAGGAAGAGGCACGGGCCAAATGTATGTTGCCGCAAAACAAGAAGATGATTCTGTTCGGCTCGGTAAAGATCACCGATAAGCGGAAAGGGGCCGAATATTTAATCGAAGCCTGCAAACTGCTGGCTGAGAAACATCCGGAATGGAAAGAGTCGCTGGGAGTCGTCGTATTCGGCAACCAGTCCCAACAGTTGCAGGAACAGATTCCTTTCCATGTCTACCCGTTGCCTTACATCAAGAATGAGCACGAAGTGGTCAATATATATAATGCCGTAGACTTGTTTGTCATTCCTTCGCTGGAAGAAAATCTTCCCAACATGATTATGGAAGCAATGGCGTGCGGCGTTCCTTGCGTAGGATTCAATGTCGGCGGCATCCCCGAAATGATTGACCACCTGCACAACGGATATGTGGCCCGATACAAATCTTCGGAGGACTTTGCCAACGGTATACACTGGATACTGACGGACCCGGAATATGACGAGCTTTCCGCACAAGCCTGCCGCAAGGTATTAGGCAACTATTCCGAAAGCATTATTGCCAAGAAATATACGGATCTCTACAATAAAGTAACGGGGAAATATGCATAGCGTTCATCCTACTCCCAAGTTTTCGGTCATCACGGTGACCTATAATGCGGAAAAGGTACTCGAAGATACCATTCAAAGTGTGATTGCGCAGACCTATCATCACGTAGAATATATCATCGTGGACGGAGCCTCCAAAGATGGCACTTTATCTATCATCGACAGATACCGCCCACGGATACATACTGTTGTCAGCGAACCGGACAAGGGACTGTATGACGCCATGAACAAAGGAATTGCCCTCGCCAGCGGCGACTATCTCTGCTTTCTGAACGCAGGCGACTGCTTTCACGAAGACGACACGCTGCAACAAATGGTGCACACTATCAATGGTAACGAACTTCCCGACGTACTTTACGGAGAAACGGCTATCGTAGACGAGAAGAGGCATTTCCAACGTATGCGCCGTCTATCTGCCCCGGAAGTATTAACCTGGAAAAGCTTCAAACAGGGAATGCTGGTCTGCCACCAGGCATTCTTCGCCCGCCATACGCTGGTGGAGCCATACGACTTGAAGTTCCGTTATTCCGCCGACTTCGACTGGTGCGTCCGCATCATGAAGAAAGCCCGCACATTGCACAATACGCACCTGACAATCATCGACTATCTTGACGAAGGTATGACCACCCAAAACCGGAAGGCTTCTCTCAAAGAAAGATTCCGCATCATGGCAAAACATTACGGGCTGATAAGTACAGTGGCACATCATGCATGGTTTGTCCTCCGGCTATTCTTCAAACCGGGACAATAAGCGCGTTGCCTAAACCGGTAACGCAAGTAATTGGTACATTAATGTACGTGCCATACGCTCCTGCCCTTTCGTGTTAGGGTGCAGACGATCGAAACCCGAATCATAAAAATAGATAAGTTGTTCCTCAATCATCGGATTCATCCCTGTCACCGAGTTAAAGTCTATCACAGGAAGCCCCCAGAGATTACCGGCTTCTTTGACTGCCTGTACATAAGCGTCCACATATTCACCGCAACTATTCTGGTAGTTCTCATCCGGCTGCACGTTCGTTTCTCCGAAATTGGCAAACGCACGATGCAACGGAGTCAGCAGAATGATTTGTTTATCAGGAAACAGCTGTTTCATCCGCGTTATCCCTATATTGATACGTCCTTTATAGGTATTACTGTCCATTACAGGGGTTCGTTTCTTGCGGGTCTCCATTTTCTTCATTTCGCCACGGGCCGCCAACACTTGTTCTTCCGTTTCCGTAAACCATTCGCCAATAGGTATACCGGCATTAAAATCATTCGTACCCATCAGGACAATGATTGCATCCACTTCCTCTCCATGTTCTTTCATCAATTGCTCCGCCTGCCGGGGCACATCGTTCCATTGTCGCCCGCTTATTCCATATACATAAGGAGTAATCCCCAACCATTCTTGTAGAAAGTCCCAGTACTTTTTAATCTTATTACCATAGCAGTTAGGATCTGTAATAGAATCTCCTATATATCCTACCTTCTTCCCTTGCCACGGATGTTGAACCCACCCGCTATGACTGTTCTCACCGGAGTTTACGACTTTAGAAGCTTGACTCTGTCCATGCAGAAAACAAGTACAGAATAATAGAGCTGTACACGTTAGTAATAACTTGCTTTTCATTGGTATTCTATATTAAATGAGACATTTTTATTCAATAGACAGCAAATGTAACTCAAAAAAATTAAGTATGGACACAAACGTTATATTTATCTCTTATCTCATTTAGCAGACCTTTTATCATCAGCCTTATAATATTCATTTAAAATCATTTTAAGATATTGCCAACCGGCATTCACAACAGATATAATCTTGCCCGATTTATCTAGTAGAACCCCAAAAGGAATACCCGTTATAGAATATAACTCCCGTATACGTTTATCATCTTCTTTACCGGCAATACATAATTCAGGCCATAAATTCTCTTTCTTTGCCAATACAGACAACCAAGAAGCCGTGTTTACATCTAATGAAATCCCCAGAATGCCAAACCCTCTATCTTTATATTCCTGATATAACCGGACAAGACGTGGTTCTTGAGCACGACAAGGACCACACCAGCTTGCCCAAAAATCCAAAAATAATAATTCATTCTTACCCACATAATCTGATATCCTCTTTTCGTTACCCAGCGAATCAATCAAAGTAAAATCCATAAATTGTTTTCCTGCAAGAAATTGTTGAGCTAACCCTTTCTTTCTAATTTGATATTCTGATTTAACATCACCACGACATTTATCTCTGTCGGATAACATCTCATACAATTCATCAAAATAAGGATCATAAATATCGTTTGCTTCCCGAAGAAGTAATCCACGTCCCAACCCATTATGAATATGCTTCTTTTTGAATCGGTATTTATATTCACACAATTTTAACTCCATATCTTCCACATCCTCCTTGTTTTTTAAAGCTACACTTATTTGACGACGATATTCTGCACACGAATCAAGAAACTGTTGATATTCCAAAGTTAATGGAGAGCAAACTACGGAATTATGTTTCAACTCTACTTTGATAGGGCCACTCTCTAGATAAAGTTCAGCTGACAAAACTGTATCCGGATAATTACCCAAAGATATTATAGATTTTTCATAGAGATATTCCGGCCCAACAAAGCCAAAACAGCCATTCTCTACATAAGTGGAATCTACGGAACGAATTACATTACCAGTAATAGTAAAAAGCGTAACTAAAGCACCATTATATTTCGAATCTACAGTACCTTCTATGTGAAAACAAGAATTTTGACCGCAAATATTCCATGAACACGCCAACAGACAAAATAATAGTATATATTTATTTACTTTCATCGCTTTCTTCTTTTTTGTACATTAAAAGTCCGTTTCTATATTTCTCTCCAAAGTGTTTTATTGCGTCAAGAGGATCCATAAATCCATTCACAAACTTATACAGTTGTCGTCCTTCTTTAAAGATAACCGAATGATGTACAAGTTTACCGTCCAGCATAAAAGAGATTCTTTCAACCGGATAATTGAAAGCTAAAGAGTCTATAACTGTTATTACACTATCACACCTCTCAGGCGAACTGTGGCTCTTTGACATAACATTTAATGCTAATATGCAAAACAAGGAAAAAATCAAAATCACTCTCATATATTCATATTTAAATAACAACATATAATCTAAAAAGATATTATTCGAAACCGGATGTATATTTTCATTCATCTGGCATTTTAAAAGTGTAAGGAAAATCTTCTTTCATTGGATATGTTTTCTCTGATTGAAAGAAGGCGCGATTTAATTTAAACCCATAGGTCTTTCCTTTCTCCAGCTTACTTCTATCTAATATAATACAAAAAGTATATTTATCTTTCCAAAACGGCTGATAGTCTGTATAAGGTGGCGATATTCTTTTATCATCCAACGGCCTTATACCGTAAGCACCAAACATAGGTTTAGAGAAACGTATTTGTATAGTATCAATACCTAAAGGTAATATGCTATTTGAAATAGGAAATATATCTGTAATATAGGGTTCTTTATTATCGTACTCTTTCAATACATTATCAAAATCAGATGCCGTATAGTTGACAAAACTTACTATCTCAGGCATAAAATCCTTAATGGTAGAATACAAATTACGATGATTACGAAAATGTTCCATAAACGTCATGCTTCTTTCCATCCAGATAAAACCTTCATGTTGCCTCCATGCAGTTAAATGTGTAGCAGTGAATCCCCTATTAGGGTTATCTTTAAAATACATGATAGTCAATAGGTTGTTAAACCATTCTATCATCGTTGAATTGGTACTTCCATAAGCCAGTTTGGCCATCTTTTCTTTCACGTGAGGATAAATTATTTGCGAAGCAGAATCAATCTGAGACCAATATTGAGCAAGGCAAGGATTAGTATAGTGGTGTAACAACTCATGCACAATGACAGTTATAAGGAATCTACTATACGCCGGGTTTCCTTCTTTATCGGTACTACATCCAATAACAATTCCACGTTTTTCTCCCTTTGTTATTCCATTAAAAGCATAATTACCAGGTCCATTACAAAGAGATGCAACCACTATTGTATTTTCAGGTCCTTCGCCAAACATAGATTTAAACCACTCTGCATTCAGATCGACAAGAATAGTATTCAATCTAGTTTCAGCTATATCATATAAGCCACGATGCAGTGTATAGAAATCCTTAAATTTTGTTTGTCTATAAAAATCATTCAATAAACGGACAAATGTTCTGAAACTTTCCTCTGTCCACCTACTGTCAATCATACTTATCTTTGATGCGTCACATTGTGGATCAATAATCACTTTCCCTCTCTTTATCTCAATACATCCAGTTGCCGCAGGTACAGCATCATAAGCTATTCCTTGCTCCTCTCTTATCTTTTTGATGTAAGAGATGAGCTTATGTTCTCTATATTTTGAGAAGTAATTATCAATATCGGCTGTATAACCGGGGATAGTATTATTTATATACTCTTCCGCACCAGCCAATCGAAAAGCAATACTTGTCAACTCAAAGCTTTCTTTTACTTGGCTTTTAACCTGTGCTGATATATTATTAATCGCACACAATAGCATTATTGTCCATAAAGTTGTTTTCATATATTGTCTCTTTATAACTATTTAATAAGCATATCTAACTCTTTCAACTGCACATCCCCTATATGTTCCCACTTAGCAACGACTTTTCCTTCTTTATCAATCAAGACATAAAATGGAATAGCATCACAATTGTATAGGTACGACAGGTTATTCTCCTTTTCATCTTTCTCATTCGTCTCAGAACTTAAAATTTGTGGCCAAACATTCAGGTTGTATTTTCTTATAGCCTCAGACCAACTATCCTTGACTCTATCCAATGATATACCAATAATAGTCAATCCTTTCTCATTGTATTTCTTATATACTTCTTTCATTTTAGGAATCTCTTTCAAACAAGGCATACACCAACTTGCCCAAAAATCCAATAATACAAAAGTCTTATTCTTATAATTAGCCAATTCAACCATGTCTCCAGAAATACTTTTTCTGATGAAATTAAGAGGTATCACCTATGGAGGTTCTTTTTAAGAGATCTCTTCTATCCTCTTGCTCTTCAATTTCTTTGAGAGCTAATTACCCCATTATACTATTTTTAGTTAGCTCGGGCAATTTGTTATAAACGGAACGAACAGAGTCTATACAAATAGTCCCTCTCTCAGAAATAGAATATAATAAATCCGGAATTATTTGAAAAATATCCATAAGGGTAAATAACTGCTTCCATTCTTCAGTTATTAATTTGTGGCAAAGAGTAACAGGAGATAGAATAAGTATGCATCAATATATTAATTGATTTCTGATATTTGAAGAACTCTTCATTATCCAAACAACTAGTTCTCAATCCATATACAAGATTAGTATTCATACGCTTCCTCCTTGTTTAATCATAAGATATAGCGGTGTTTTTCATAGTATCTTCATTATCACAATTGTTTTGTACGCATCGTCAACCGGATATATCCGTCCTTCGACTGCTCCTTCAGTGAAATACCGATACGTTTATAGGCCGGAGAGTTCACCTCAATCGTTTCAGAAGTAAACGCGACTTTGCCGGACGCTTCAATCGTAACGGTCATCTGTTCTGTGCCGGTAGTAAGCAAGAGATGTGTATCATCAATAATTTTCCAGTTGGCTTGTGTTGTTATGGCTGTTTCGAACCGGATAGGTGCATTGGCCGTAAATTCGTCACCCACAGTAAAGCTACCTTTCTCTTGACGGTCATAGACGAAAGTGCGAACCAACTTATCCAGACTGGGGGTGGAATAAGCCGAAGTATAGTCAATACTAAGCAAATCTTTTACGTCCGTAAATTCTTTCTTGAGTACAATGGCGCTCGCTTTGGCACCGGAGGACTGTGTTTTTCCGTCTACTACCGGAACTGGATGACCGAAAGAACCTTTGATCTTATACTTCTCGGGAGCTTCCGCACTAAAATAATCACCCGGATAAGAGAAAGGACCGCCTTGATCGCCGACCATAGTGCACTTTCCTAGAGCGACGGCATAAGAGCCGATGTCATTATGGTTATGATTTTCGGCATTATTACCCCCTTTGGCCGAGACAGCCAACGTACACGAGCTGCCCTTGGCAGGACGTGCAACCAAGATTCCTGCCTTTTCATAATACGCCCGCAAAGAATCGGAACCTTCCTGCAATGCCTGACGAATGCCGTCTGTCATTTCCATTTTCCATACCTGATGAGGGAACAGCTCTATGAGATAAAGAGAGAAATTATTGCCGGAAGGGAGAATATATTTTTCTTCCGCAGAGGTGATACCAAGCGCACGGTCACAGTAATCGAGGATGAACTTATCAGGCGATAAACCGATACGGCAGTCGGAATAAGCAGGACATACACCTTCATTCATCTGTATCTTCCGACCATATTGAGCAATATGCACAAATTTAGGTTCACGGAAGAAATCTATCTTGCCTTGCGTGGCACGGCATACTTCCTCACGCAGCAAGATATATGCACGGAAACCATAATTATAGTAGCCGACCCCTTCGCTGCAATAACCGTCATCGGCATATCCTTTCATACCGTATACATTATATTTCTCGGCTGCGGCAACAAAATAAGCGCGTTCCTCCTTATCCGCCAGCAAAGTGAGGGCAGCACCCGTGACACCTGCCAGACAAACCGAGTTCCAGTTATTTGTAACCGTAAACCACCAGAAAGGCTTTGTCTCTTCCAGGCAACGGTATACAGGACGAAATACTTTCTCGCGGAAAGCACACTGCACGCGGGCCTTTACTTCCGGTGACAAACGGTCGTCGAGCATAGCAACACACTGCGCAATTCCGTTTCCGGCAGTGGCAACTACCAAATCGACATAATAATCTGTTCCATGATAATTATTCAGATTGCGGTCGTGAGCCGGAATCGACCAGGAGTTCTGGTTGCAGAGAGCAACCAGAGCCTTTTCAATAGCAGGAATGTAACGTCTTTTATTCTCCATACATTCAGCCAATGTCAACCGAAACAGATAATGGTAACGGGCATTTATCATATTTTCGCCCGGCAGGCGGACATTGGTTTTGTTCAGATGCAGATACAAGGAGTCAACAAAAGGAGGCATTCCCTTTTTCAGCAATGCAGGTGCTTCTTCTGTCAGCAGTTTTTCTGCCTTGCTACTCTCTTTTACTTTGTTCCAGAAGGTGCGGTCTTTATAAGAAACGCCTATTCCTTCCGGTTTATCGGGCAACATTGCAGCAATCTCACGGATACGGCTTTGGGAAATATTCGCATGCTGCCTCGGAGTGTCCTGTGCCATACGGTAAACTTCCGTCCCTGCCATCAGGAAAGCTCCCGGACCGTAGACTTCTGTCATATCGGGAGTCACCTTTTTCGGATCAGCGCCGATAGGTTGCACATATCCCAGTTTACCGTCTTCTCCCACAGCCGACACTAATGCTTGCCAGCCTTTCTCCACCACAGGCATGAATTCTTCTTTTGGCAAAAGTCCTTCGTTTATCCCATAAGCCAGCGCATACACGAAGAAACCGCTGCAACTCGTTTCGGGCGACGGATAAGAAGCCGGGTCAAGCAGACTCGCATGCCAGAAGCCGTCCTTATTCTGCAAAGGAGCAATCCGGCGGCATAGCTTTTGGAACAAGTCCTGATAGAACGGACGGTATTTGCTCTTGGCAGGAAGTTCACGTAAAAGCTCAACGAGCCCTCCGAGTACCCAGCCATTGCCACGCCCCCAGAACACTTTCGCGCCATTCGCCTCCTTCATCGTAAAGTAACGGTGGTCACGATAGAAAAGATTGTCTTCTTTATCAAACAGATAATTGTAAGTAGCTTTATATTCCTTATCCATGAAACGGATGAACTTCTTGTCACCCGTGATATTGTAGAGTTTCATGTAAACAGGAGGTGCCATGAACAGTGCGTCACACCAAGTCCAGTGTTCCAAGGTGGTTGCATCGCCATAGTCCAACTCGAACGAACCGGAAGGAGGATTGGCAATCACCCATTCGGCACGTGCCTGTGTCGGGACAAGCATACTTTTTCTTTTGTACTTTTCATACATATACAAATACATCTGCGAGACACAGATATCGTCAGCATGATACATCCGTTGATTTACCTGCCAGTAATTGCGGTTCCCCAGCCGCAACAGCCATTTGTAGTATGAATCATCTTTATCCGTCTGTTCGGCTATTGCAGCCCAGTGGACAAGTCCCAAATAGAAAGTGGCATTTACCCAATTGAGATCACCGTAAATAGCCTTGTTGTAATGAGCAATCTGCCAGTCGGCCACCCGCCGCATCGACTGCTTCACTTCTGTTTTAACAAATGTCTGCGCAACTGTAGTACACAAATAGCCCATGCATAGGGCAAGGGTTAAAAGTAATTTCTTCATAATACTATAATTTTATTTAAGACAAAGATACCGGGCTTTATGGACTTAATAGAGTCATATTTTCCGTTTAAGCTGCTCTTATCTTCCATAAAGAAAGAAAAAAGCAGCTTTTTGAACAACTCTACTAACTAACCCAATTACTGAACACCCGATCTACGAGTATTCAATCTCTTATCTACTAACAAGCCGTCAATGATCTTCAACCCGAATTTCACTTGACGTTTTGCCTTAAACTTCAAAAGAAATAAGTCAACGGTTCCTTCAAGCGTCTTCTTATTTCCTACATTGACAAAGGTAGGATACAAGGCTTTTGAACCATTGGAATGGAGACGGTCGTAAGTCAGATTCTCCATTGCATTCATGTGTTGCAACTCCACGCCGACAAACTCATAATCCTGTTGATTGTAAGGTAAAGCAAAACTGAATGCGTTGACTGCACGCAGATCAACACCTTTTACCTGAATTTCAATAATCTCATCTTTGTCATATACTTGTTTCGAGGTGCTTATCTCAATCGTACCGTCCACCTTTTCCGTACCACGGTTATCAACACCGCCTTCAAGCTGCGTGGCGACCACCGAAATATCATAAGCGTCAATCAGACCGTTCTTATTGATATCACCATTGCTGATGTATCCTTCAAAATCGGAATCGCACTTTCTCAGTCCTGTATAATTGGTATAAGATGTCAGGTCATTGCCGTCAATCTTACCGTCGACGTTAATGTCTCCTTGAAGATAGCTTTCCGTTCCGGGCACCTTGAATACATAGATTTCCTTACCGGAGCCGTAGTTGCCGACTGCTTCTGTAACGGATAGTTTGATATAGCGGGCAGTAGGATGTTGGGTGAAATTGAATACCTTCACCTCATCGTCACGCTGCCATTCAAATGTTCCGGCTTCCGTCCACTGTTCTTTGTTCATACTATAAGAAACGGTTCCTTTCAGCAATGTTCCGTTACCGGCGTTTGTACGTGGCAGGTAGTGGAATTTATCCAGTTGGTTGACAGTCACCAGGTCCATAACCAGTTCGAACGGAACGGCTTTTTCCCCGTATTTCGAGTGCCAGATATCTCCGGACTCTACAAAGTCGAACAGACGTTTCACGCCTACTCTTCCTTGCGAAGCGGCCGTACATTCGCCCCTGATACCACGAATAGCAAATTCAAGCGGATCGGACTTGGTCGCAGCACCGAACTCTGTCCAGGCGGAAGCTCCGTCTTTATTGACAGCACGTATTTTAAATGAGTAGGGCGTTTCGGGAGTCAGGTCTCCAAACAGTAGTTCCGTATCCTTTATCGTAGTATATAGCATATTCATAAAGTCAATCTCATAGAAATCGGCATTGGCCACTTTATCCCATGTCGGTTTCAAGGTATAGGCTTCCGTATTGTCGGCAGTAACCCGGGCAACAGGAGCAGCCAGAGTTCCGGAAGTGATCCGATAGCGGTCTTCGGGAACAAAACGGAATCCCTCAATGCGCAATGTCGTAGTATTGGCCGTAATATCGGTGACACCCAGTTTCACCAAAAGTTGCGGGTTCTTGGTGATAACGGTCTTTTCAAACTCGCTTCCCTTAGTCGCAAACCGATTCAGATCGGGAGCCTCATCGTAGAAGAAGACGTTTTCACCCTTTGCAAATTCATCTTTCGAAGCGGCCTTTGTCAGTTTCACTTTTTTCTTTCCCACTTGTGCCGTCACTTTTTTCGGCAGAGAAGTGACATTGATTCTGAACTCTGTAACCTTTTCTTTCACAAAGCCCGTAAAATCACCCTTTGCCGGATGAATGGTCACAGTAACGTCATTCTTGCTGCCAACCTCGGACTCAATATTGGTTGTTACTCCTTTACCCCGTTTGTATTCTTCGGATACACCGTCGTCGTCATATTCGGTAAAAGAACTCTTGCCGTACGGGTAAAGCTCATAGATACGGATTCCTTTATCAATCTCATTTACATTATTATTAGGATTCGTCAGCGGAATAATCGCTCCGTTCTTCACGAATACGGGAAGCTTCCAGAGAGGAGCTGCAAAATTGTTGAGTATGCGGTTCCCGTCGTATTTTTCGCCCGTAAAATAATCAATCCATACGCCTTCGGGCAAGTAAATGCCGTTACGGATATCATTTCCCTGCTCGTCAGCTTTGGTTGCCTGATAGATAGGAGCAACCAGAAAATAAGGCCCGTATAGATACTGGTACTGTGTAGCCGTACCTTGAGTATAGGCATTCGGGTATTCCAGAAACATCGCTCTTATCATCGGCATACCGTCTACAGCTTCCTTAGCGATACTGTAAGCATAAGGCATCAGTTCCGATTTCAGTTTCAGATACCAGCGGTTAATGGAGGTTGCCGGTTCTCCCAAGGCGTGCGGGTATTTCTCATTCGCTCCCCAACCGTCCATGTTCAGTTCCATTGGAGTAAACGTTTTCCATTGGAAATCACGGGTATTCACCTGCACATTCCTGCCACCGAAAATACCGTCCATGTCAGAAGTGATATTCGGCTGACCGGACAGTCCCGAGCCAATATAGGTCGGGATGTGGAAACGGATATATTCCCATACGCCTCCCGTCTGGTCACCCGACCAGATGCCCGCATAGCGCTGTGTGCCCGCCCAGCCGTCAAGGGAGATGATAAACGGTCTGGCGTCACTTCCGTAGTAAGGCATTATATGTCCGACATCGGCTACTCCGTTCAATCCGAAAGAATAGCCGGCACCGACCCAGGCTACATCCGTTTTCAACACGCGTACTCCGGCATCCCTTACTTCTTTCACAATATCTCTCTGCAGCAAAGCGCTCACTCCTTCCTTAGGGTGCAGGTCAGACTGTGTCCACAGGCCGATTTCCACTCCGTTCTGACGGGCATAGTCACCCAGACTTTTCAGATTTTGTATATTACCGTCCAATGTTTCCGTCTGTCCGTAGCCGGCTCCATAGCCGTCGTTCGGAAGCAGCCAGCCCAACGGCATGTCATGGTTCTTATAACGGTCGATTACCGCACGTGCAGAGAACTGATAATTGTTCTTCTCGCCGTTCAACGATTCTTTGATTCCACCGTTGTCCTTCTGGCTCTCTTTATATCGTTTTCCGTCTTCAAACAGAATGCCTTTCTCGTTTTCTGTCCAATAGTCACGGTTATAAGCGTTCAGATGTCCCTGATAGAAACCGAATTTAGGTAACAATACGGGATTTCCTGTCAGTTGGTAGAAGTCATTCAACAGAGCTACCGCACCGTCATTAATCATGTAGAACACATCCAGATAGTCTGATTCGTGAGACAATTTCACCTTTCCCTCTTCGGATGCTCCGAAGTCGTACTTCCCTTTTTTGAAGGTATACCACATCATACCGTAGCCGTTGGTAGACCAGTAGTAAGGGGTAGGAGAGGCGACTCCCCCGTCTGTCCAACTGTTCTGGTTCTCGATAGAAATCACCTTACCCTTATGGGAGAACCGACCGTTCTGAACACCGCCACCGTAGAAGTATTCCTGCGGATTCTCTTTCAATGTCAGGGTTACTTTCCCTTTCTCAAAAAGAGGCGCTTCCAGTTCTTCCACTACAACAGTGTTGGTTGCCAGATTAGTTACCTTAAGCAAGGATGTCTTTTTATCCAGCCGGACTTTTATCTTTCCGGTAGTGAGGAAAACAAAATCTGTATTCTCTTCCAAATCCAGCTTTGAAACCGCCTTTCTGGGATTGTCGACTAATATCTGCGCCGCCGGCTTTGCTTGAGGATCCCGGATCACGCTTCCTGAGTTGTCCTGAAATACACGGAAGATATTTTCCCCGTAGAAGTCCAATGTCATACGCTGGCTATTGGGGAATAGTATTTCAACGGTGGTGGGGTTTATCTTTTTGGCACCGACAATGGGAGACAACACTTCTGTCTCTATCGCATTATTATATAACCTAGCCTGTATTAATGAAGGAGGTAACATCACAGATAGCCCCAATATAAACAAAAGTGATTTCTTCCATCTACTTGTTGTAGTTAGATTTCTCATATATTTTACAAATTAATGAATAATGTGAATCAGTTGCTAAAAATCAGCTGCTATATGCAACTAACAACAGTCACAAACCTAATAATTAAATTTTCTTTCTATTATACTCTTATTTTATTAATCAAATATAGCTTTCTCAGATAGACGTACCACCTGCCTACAATTATTCTTCAATTCAAATACGACTACCCGGTTAATACCTTTAGCTAGTATAGCAGCTGGTACCGGAATAGTCCGCTGAGAAATATTCTCCCAAAAAGAACCTATATACTGCCCGTTTATCCAGACTTCTCCCATTCCCCAGCCCGAAGTATCTAAAAAGATGTCTGTCGGAGTTTCTATCTCAAAAGTACCGCGATAGAAGCAAGGAGACTGTTTTGTTTGACAAGGGGTAAACTGGAGTTCTTCCACGTCACAGTCACGTATCAGGAGAGGTGTCATTTTCCAGTTCTCTATTTCAACATCTTCTAAAGTGATACTCCCGAAAAGTCCCTTGGAATTGTCCAATATCTCAGGTCCATAAGTAATACGCCCTATATTCTCTGCATAAAGTTGCAGATGATGTGTACCCGTAGAAACAGTCAGCTTAATATTCTTCTGATTATCAGTGATCCAGCCTTGTAATCTTCCATCAACATAGACTGAGGCATAGTCCCGAATATTCTCTACCGCCAATATTGGATCCACATCCTCCACAGTAATCTCCGCCTCATATAAAGCATAGCCGAACTCAATGCCCAATTCATTCATCGGCAGCAATCCCTCTGATTCCTGAACATCACCATACACTTGCTCTAAAGCCGCGACTTCCTGCATCGGAATCTCCTGTGCAGATAAAGTCAGTAAGGACAGGCAAAATAAACAACATATAAATAATTCTCTTCGCATAACTATTTTATTAAAAAGGATTGAATAAACTCTTCTTTTACAGTTGCTCGGGGAGCAAATTGGCCACTCTTCACATATTGATCAATACTCTTCAGCAATTGTTGAGTAGCAGGACGTTTATCCAGATCTTTCCGAGTATCAACAGCCAATACCAACAGTTTACCATTGTTTACCCTAGCCTCAAAGCCAATCCCTAGTTTCTGATTGGTTTCATAGCTATCTATTACCTGGATAAACGGACGAAGTTCTTGCGGAGTATCCGTCATATCAATCACTTTTGCATTCGTCAGAATATCCCACCACTGCCAATCAAGATGCTTTTCAGTGATGAAGTCTGCAAACATGGGCTGATCGGCATGAATAAGACAACCCAGTGTCGTTAGTGCCCATTTGAACATAATCGGATTCCAAAAATGATTGTGAAATACAGACTTACGCCCTTTCACTTTGTTCGGCTTCGGACAAAGAACAACTTTTTTCCCTTCTTGGAGATATTGTTTCGCTTTCGCATCATAGGTTGTTGTATATAATACATCAGGCGTTGTCTGCATCAAATCTTTATGATGGGGATAGATCCATATATCCCAACTATTATGAACTTTGTCACCAACGGACAGATGTATGGTTAATTTCTGCGGAGCAGTCACCGAATTCAACATATACTGAAACGTTCCAAGTGGAAAGACACCATAGTTTCCTATTCTTTGTGTCTTCAGTCTACCGGATTT
This sequence comes from Bacteroides caccae, assembly GCF_002222615.2. Lineage (NCBI taxonomy): Bacteria > Pseudomonadati > Bacteroidota > Bacteroidia > Bacteroidales > Bacteroidaceae > Bacteroides > Bacteroides caccae. The sequence goes on from NZ_CP022412.2 coordinate 712,801, forward strand.
CAGAACTCTGCCGGAAGCATCGGTAATCCACCACTTAGCTTTTGCACTTTTCAAGATAGAGGGACTATAATTATACACTTCTGCCTTCCCTTCAAAAGTTTCATCACAATAATAGGCTCGTTTAGGAAAACGTAGTAAAGCAACAGTGGGTGCACAAAACTCACGGAATTTTTCAGGAGTAATCAAACCTTTAGACTCCCAAAACGGGTCGAGAATACCAACCGGAGCATATCCCTGTCCTGTAAAATCATTCAAGGCCAGAAGTTGAAAACCGGATTTAAGAGAAGTACGAAGTTCAGCTTCAATAACATCTTTATATTCCAGTACAGTCTGAGCCCCTGATACACGGAAGAAATCATCTGCTTGATCCAACATACCGTTTGCCGCCAATGATTCACGGAAAACTTCAAAGTTTCGAGCTTGAACCGGACCGGTAAAATTTGGAATCTCCTTGAAGTTAGGATATATGCAACGCTGTCCCGACTCATGAGAGATCACAGGCACATCAATGCCCAATTCTTTATTTTTATCCCAATCAGTATATGGCCGTCCTTCGTATATAGCCATATGTCCTTTAGGCGTTTGATGAGTGATGTAAAATTGGTCAGACTTCACACGTGTACGGGCTGTCGAACCACTAAATAGCCTGCGTTTGTCACTGACCCTCCCATAATGGGTTAGTTCTTCTATAAAATCAAAATTACCGGTTATCTCATTACCATTACAGTAAAGAACAAAAGAGGGGTGATTACCATATTCTTTCAAGATAGCTTTTTGTTCACGACGGAAAAAGTCATAACGTTTCTCATCCGGTTCGGCATCCTTTCCCCACATCGGCATTTCCACTTCCAGATAAATTCCTAGTTTATCCGCTGTCCGAAATGCCGCAGCAGGTGGACACCAGGAATGGAAACGCATATGGTTCATCCCATAATCTTTCAGAATCGTTAATATACGTTCCCACGAAGCATCATCCACTGGAGCATAACCTGTTTTAGGAAATACTGCATTTTCTACTGTTCCACGCAAATGTACCCGATGACCATTAATCAGAATATTGTCTCTATCTGCCTTTATTTCACGCATTCCGAAGGTAGCGGACTGTGTATGTTGATAGTTTGTACTACCCGTAGTCGTTGCCAGATCACATTGCAACGTATAGAGATTAGGAGTAAACTCATCCCACAACCGAATATCTTTACCTAACGCTATGATATCTTCTACGTAAAATACTGAATCATTCCCAGAAACCATTGTCTCTCTAGTCTGCTTATATTGTTCGCCGGAAATTGTAAAAAATGCCTTCCCTGTAACGAGTTTATGAGTGTGATTCAATATCTTCATCCTGACTTTGACTGAATGCTCCGATACATTCGGATACAGTTGCATATCCTCAATATATACAGGATCAAGAGCTACCAGTTTCATTTCCCCCAAAATCCCATTCCAGTTTATTTGAGTATATTCCGAATGAGCATGATCCCATTTATGGGTATTGTATTGATAACGATTATCAACGCATACAGTAATAAGATGCGTCTTACCCGGTTTCACGAAATCTGTCAGTTCGTGATTGTGGGGAACACTGATATAGTCTATTTTACTGACTTCCTTTGTGTCTACATAAATAGAACTCAACCAGTGTACGCGTTCGAAAGATATAAAAATACGTTTGCCTTTCCACTCTTTTGGAATAGTTATTTCACGTTGATACCAAGCCGGCCCCATATACTCATACACACGAGTCAAACGGTCAATGTGACGATAAGGAGATTTATAACCAATTTTATAGTCATCCGTAATCCCTGGTAGAAGGATGCTCTCCTGCAAGCGATGCATATAACGAATATCCAAAGAACCGCGTCGAAAATCCATCAGGTCAGTTTGAAATCCCCATTGACCAGACAGATCTATTTCTTGCGTCTGTGCCTTCAATAAAGATAACTGGGTTATCAATACAAATACAATAAGAATGGATTTAATAAACTTTTTTCTCATACAGTCTTGTATTAAAACATCATATATCAACAATTTATTTTCTACATAGAATAATTAATGATATTATTACTTTACTCTTATAAAGAAATAAAAAGAGAGCACTTCAAAAAGTATGAAGCCTGTTAAGCAACTACTTTAGAAAGTGCCCTCTGTGTATAAGGACCTATTTCAAACCGTCGGATTAGAGTTTAAGGCCAAGTCCAAATTCAGCTACTTGCGCAGATGAACCTCCTGAACTATATGACCTATATTGTACTTTAACATACCGATAGGTTGATTCTGGTATATCAAAATATTGAGTATCATATAAGTCTTCGATAATATTAATAACTTCATCATTTATTTTTGTAAAAGTTTCATTATCATTACTACCATAAATATCTACAGACAACACCTGTAAGTAACCATTATTCTGTTTCCTATGTTGCCAATAAAAATAATTGAAAGTTTGTGGCTGCTGCATATCAACAGTAAAATTTGGGTCTGTCGTACCCACATAAGCACCCATGGATTTTCCAGGTTTAATCATTGACAAATAAGTACTTTGTTTACCATCCAATATATCTTCCGGTTTTCCTGTATTTCCATCCGTTACATAGTTTTGTCCATTACTATATTTTGCAAAAGTAGTTACTGTCCAAGAAGTACGATCCAGCCTAATATCACCAATAATATTCAATGTTATAACATCCGTCACTCCACTTTCATCAACTGCAGCAACATTAATTTTTGCTTCACCTGCAGCAACTCCTTTAACCACACCTGACTCTGAAAGTTCAACGAATGCTTCACTACCTTCTGCAAGAGTAAAGGCCAGGTTTTGATAACTTGCATTAGTTGGTAATACTTTTACTACCGTATTCAGATCCAACGTCTCATTTATATTAATAGATTCTGGCATAGCACTTTTATCAATACTTTCAACCAGTACCGTCGGAGCCTTCCCTTGTTCTACAACAAGTTCCACTTGATGACTTTCATCATAAATCAAAGACATCTTAGCTGTACGCCCATTTATATTCTCCGACAAATCTACATCTATCATTATCTTACTATCCTTGATATAGCCCAAGCACCAACTTTCATGATTTATAATATATACCACACTCGCATCAAGCCCTTTGGCCAACGTATAGTCACATGTCAAACTTCCTCCTTCATAACCAATAGTCATTGGATCTGTTGACACAGTTATCCAGTTATCTGGAACGACAACTGTTTCTTCGTCATCACAGGCAGCAACAAAAAATCCTGCAAACAACAATAGTATCACTGATAATATATTATTTATATTCTTCATATTCTTAAATTTTAATTATTATAGATCATTTATTATTCAATCATTTATAATCATCCAAATTGATTTCCGTTATCTGATGAACGTTCGGATGTGGCATTTCATAACCTTTTCCGTTAATTTCCTCCTTCAACAGTTCAATCTGTTCTTCTGTGATTTCGAATGCTTTATTTCCATAATCATTCAGTGTAGTTTTAACCGGATATAAGAATCCCCACTTCTCAAAGAAATCGAGCATATTCAATCCTGAAATGTCACATACCTGACGTACAAAATCCAGCTGGTTCATACCTTGATTCTCACCCTTGTCACTCGGACTCTCATGAGTACGAAAATATTCATATAATTTATGATAAAAATCAGTTTTTTCTAATACATCTATCATGTACAGTTTGAGCTGCCAAAATGGTACAAGTTGAGTTTCACGAGTAATATTTGCAATACCAGGAAGACAATGAGGACGTTTACCATCCACTATCAATGATGTAGCGCCTTGATAAATATTATTATACGTTCCCAATGTCTGATCGTTCTCATCTTTCAACGTACATCCGTCAACCAACAACTTGCAAGGACGACCGAATGATGTCTGTATAAAAAGCGACATAATGTTATTGGTAACTTCAGTCAAACCGGCCCATTTCAACCCCGGACGTGTCTGATTGCAATGACCTACTTCATGCGCAGGTCCCCAACAACGAGTAGGAAAATTTTCTGGTTTACAGAACGGTTCCGCATAGTAATCACTAGCATTATAAACTGTACGATAATCTGATGCGTTCGGGCTCTTTGCCTTGTAGTCAATAGAAAAATGCATCCGGTTATTGAACATCTTACCATATTTAACAAGTCCCATAAACTCTTCCTCCAAATATACCAGACGATCCAAATTTTCAATAGTCTTCGTTATCTCTGTATTGTACTTTTTGAAGTCAGATATTCTCCACGTCAAATGTGAGTATTCTCCCAAGATATCTATTTCCTGATACTTTGCATTGTCGCGAATCTGAGCCCAATCACTTTCCTTGTTTTTCTGAATATCAAAATAACCGTTTACTTTTCCATTCGCAAAATGCACTTTTACCGTCTTTGCCTCAATATTCCTTTTCTGATCATTATCAGCATCTTCATGCCGGAGAGGAATGTCATCATTTACATGATTCAAAATATAAATTAAACCGCCGACCTCTACTGTTATCTCATTATATCCTTCCGACAACTCGTAGGTTTTCGAATTGTTGTAACCACCGTTCAGATCTTGAATAAGCATCGAAATTCTACCACCCTCATAAATATCATCGACAAATATAGCCAAGGTCTCACCCGCTTTTGCATAAATTCCAGTCGGATTATCTCTCAGGCTGTATTTAGATGTCTTATTAGCCGTAGCCATTACTGCTGGATTCTGGTAAGGACGGTAATCCGCCAATCGATAAGCAGACTCATAGTTTCCACTCAGCAAAGCAAGTCCCAATTCTTTCAAATATTCATTAGGGATTTGCTTAATCTGCTTTTCTGTCACGCCAGCTTTAAGCTGTAAACCCATATTATCAGCAAAAATTGTAGCTGGATCAAATTTATTACTACTAGCTTCATAAAATTCCATCTCAGCACAGCTTACTCTATCCTCATAGGCTTTATTTATGATAAAACGAACAAATTTGGCATCCTCCACAGGCTTAGACAATTTTATAGTAAATGGCGTATGCACCCCATTACCTCTTGCATAATCACCTATTTTCACAAAATCATCCGGTTTATCGGCTGTCGAAACTTCCACTGTAAATTGATCGAATGAACCCCATTTGTTTCCAGAGTCAGTACGTGGAGTATAAACGATACTATTCAGTGTATGCCCCTTCTCCAGTTCATACCTGATAGAAAATGGATATGAGACCTGCCCAAACGCGGAATTAAAATATGTTTTCTTATTTCCATCATAGGACATCTTTAAGGTCAACGGATTCTGGTCTGTATCTTTACCTTGCGTTTCCTCAGAAGTGGCCTCGCCGCCAATTACTTTTATTAATTTGTCAGCAGAACTGGGAGCTGCTTCTTGAGAAATTGTGATATTACATTTATGATTGTCATCATACATCAATGTCAATACAGAACTTCTGACTCTCTCTGCAAAAGAATGTTCGCATACAATCGTCATTTTACCATTTTCAACAAGGGCGGTCAACCAATCTTCTCCCTTATTACTTAAAGTTGATGCTATCTGGTTTATGTCCAATCCTTGCCCCAATACGAACTCACGTTTTTCTGTCCCTCCCTCATAAGGAAAGCTCACGGACTCTGTAGAAATTGTAATCCAATCATCAGGAATAGCCGAACTTGCACTGTCACTACATGAATAGCCTAAACAAGGATAAAGCAAAGATAATAAGATTACCCTCAACTTACACCAATGGCCTTTTATGATAGGTATTTTTGTATTTTTCATGACCTCATTTCGATATTTTACGTTAACTTATTTTATGCAAGAGTTTATATTTAAGGTAGTCCAGTATGAATAACATGTAAAGCAAAGGCAAAGTCGGAACAAAAGAGCCCGGTCTCTGCCTTTGTTTATCAAACTGTCATACGATTAATTCCATAACGGATTTTGAACCGTCAATTTACTCTTCTGCATTTCATTGTAAGGTACAGGATAAAGCAACATAGCTTTTGACCATGGATATCTATCTACCACAATACGGTTGTAGTATGAATCTTCACCAATTTTATCATAAAATTCAATTGCAGTGTTTTTAGCACTATTGTACTTTTTTACTGCTTCTTTACTGATGTCCATACCATAACGTATCAACAGTTTATTCTCATTATCTTTAATCCATTCACCAGTAGCCTCATCCTGTGACCATCCTGCACGCATCCATCTATGCATATCAAAATAATAGTTCCCTTCTCCCAACATTTCAATAATACGTTCACGATAGATAGCTTCACGCTGCAAATCCTGATTTCCTATTATGTTCTTTCCATAAGGTGCAGGTTTCGTAGCCAGTTCCTTATATCCGGGAATACCAGCACGTTCACGCACCAAATCCAGATACTTAATTACATTTTCATCGTTCGGATTTATCTCATTACATACTTCTGCATAGTACAAGTAGAAGTCTGCTAAACGGAAATAGATCCAAGGACGTCCCCAATCCGTTGGATACGATCCTTCTTTCAGCAACGTACGGTTATTAAACTTATAAAGTAAATAGCCTGCGCGTGCATGCATAGTGTTATCTCTATAGCCTGCACCACCTTTACTAAAATGAGCTCCCCAATCTGGGTAACTGCTTCTTTGTATATGCCAGCTCTTTCCTTCGTATGTAACATCAGCATAAAAACGGGGCTCGCGATTAACATACATATTGAAGATGTGCTTGTCTACATGTTGCTTATTATTACAAACATTTACCCAGTTCGTAAATCCGTTTTCATTATAATCAGGATCTTCACTAATATCCAATCCACTATTCGTAAAGAACAAATCGACAATATTCTGATAAAAACCTACATTACCCATAGCACTAGGAATATCTCCAGGGATTGTACGAGCTTCCATTTTAGCAGTGACGCCATCATTATAATCGTTATTTCCGTTAGCCCAAAGAATCTCATCGTTATAATGTTGGAACAATTCATATATTGATGTATGAGGATCTCTCTCTTTGGAATAATAAAGATCCATACCATGTGCTTCGGCAAATCTCAACAAAGCTTCAAGATGTGTCTTGGCAGTTTGCCATTTGTTATCATCACGATCGGGGAAAAGACGCTTTCCATCATGATTTGTCAAACTCAACGCTTCTTTATAGCCTCCATTAAACAGAGGAGAAGCTGCATATACCCACAAACGTGCACGTAATGCTAAAGCAGCCGCTTTTGTAGGACGCAGGATTTCACGAAGATTGTACATACTGTTGTCATGGCTGGTATCATCCCCTGTCCCTGTTTTTATCGTTTCAGGCAGATCATCCCTATATTCACCGTTTATAACAGATTCTAATAACTGATCAATGTGTCCTACCATTTCATCAACAGATGCACGTGCATAATCAAGGCTCTCATCTGATGGATCAGCTGTCTCGGGAATAATAGGTGTAGGACCATAGAATTCAAATAACAAGAAATAGTTATAAGCAAGCAGATAAGTAACATCCGCCTTATAACGGCGCATCTCTTCTACTGAAATATAACCGTCAGCATTGATCGGATCACCTATGCTTTCAGGTGCCATATCCAAAAAGATCATTGCCTGGCGAATTTGTTTATAACAATTCCACCAACGGTTGTGAGTGGTACTACTAGGAGTAAAAGTATTCTGTCCGAATTTCAACACACTAGGATGAGCACAAACGATTTCTCCTGAATAGATAGCTTGCGCATTAACGGTTCCATTTGAATTTTGCACATCCAAACCTGCTTCCGAATAGTTCGGACAGGTTTGATAGATTTCTCCATACCATTGTTTGATATATTTAGCTTTGGAAAACACTTCTTCCTTGTCCAAATTTTGAGCAAGTTCTTTAGAAACATCCAAATAATCTGAGCAAGAGGTCAACATACCTGCCATTAATACGACGGTTGCTGTACATACTGTTTTTATAATATTCATAATTGATTATTCTTATAATTGATTATTGGTTAAAAAGTCACATCAAGACCAAAAGTCCAAGTCGCGTTAATCGGATATCTTGCACCACTGTTTCCAATTTCCGGATCCCACATTTTAACATGATCCCACACAGCAAGATTACTTCCCTGCACATAAATGCGAAGATTCTGCATCTTCCATCTCTGCACCAATTTTTTATCAAACTGATAACCAAGTTCCACATTCTTCAGACGGAGAAAACTTCCATTTCTGTACCACCATGTACTATTCAGCGTATTATTGCTATATTCATTGGTATGTAAACGAGGGTATAAAACATTCATATTATTAGGATCACTTGCACTCCAATGATCGGCAGCTTGTACACGTGCAGAAGATTGATCTTTTCCATTAGCAAATGGGACAAAATAACTAGTGTTTGCTTTCAAGTTAACGGATGTTCTACCTACTCCCTGGAAAAATACACCGGCATAAATACCTTTATATTGTACATTAAGTCCGAAACCATAAACAAGTTGCGGATTATTTGGATAAATGCCACTATAATAAGTCTGGTCATTATCGTCAATAACACCATCACCATTCAAGTCTTTATATTTAATATCACCAGGCTTCACATCAGCAGCATAAGTAGCAATTCCATCTTTTAATTTGTAATTATAACTACCATCTGATTTTTCAGTAATAATAAAATCCTGATTGGTAAATAATCCTTCCGCTACATATATTTTATTTGTCCCGATAGAAGTACCAGTTTGAGCAAGCCATGGATAAGCCTGTGGAATCTCATCCTTTTCTATAATCTTGTTAACAGCATATGTTACATTACCTCTAGCTGAAAGCACCCAGTCTTTTCCGATATTATGTTTAACTGTAATACTAGCATCAAAACCTTCATTAGTCGTTACACCAAAATTCTGCCATGGATTTTGACGGAAACCAGTAGCCGTAGGAATAGTTACACGCTGAATCAAAATGTCTTCCCGTCGATTATGAAAATAATCAGCAGTAATATCAACACGACCACGGAATAATCCCATATCAATACCGAAATTGCTTTTCTTCTCTATTTCCCAACTAATATATGGAGCAGCAAATGTGTTTTCATAAATTCTTCCCATATCATTAGTAGGGCCACCATTAGTTCCGGGATTCAAGCCTACATTTTGACTACCGCTATCAGTCAATAACTCTCTATATACAAAACGGTTACCTCCTGTATTGTCATTTCCTGTAAGACCATAAGAAGCCCTCAAACGTAATTTACTAAGAATATTCAAGATATTCTCCTTTTGCATAAATCTCTCGGCATGTACATTCCAAGCAGCTCCTACTGCAGGAAAAACACCCCAACGGTTACCTGGAGCGAAATTTTCGCTACCTGTTGCACCAAAACTAGCTTCTAATACATAACGATTATCATAAGCATAAGTACCCCGCATTACAATATTCTGTTTACGATAAGGCAACAGTTTCAAACCACCAACGTCTTCTGCTCCGTTAGATTTTCTGGAACCTTGGTATTGAGTTTCTTTTTGATTATATACAAAAGTTCCTGTAACAGCATGCTTTTTAGCAAAAGTACGTTCGTAATTCAATTGTGCTTCAATATATATTTTTTTAGTACCACTACTTGTACTGACAGAAGCTTCTCCAAGCGGGCTACCTTCGTCAAATAGTTTTTTGATAAGCAAACCGTTTTCATCTCTACCTGTGACGGTATATTTATCCGGACTCGCCGAACGTTTTAAAGTAGAACTGAAATCTGCATCAAAACTTATACTACCTTGAACAGACAGTCCTTTCGTTATGAAGTCGAGTTTTTGTCTCAAAGTTGCCTTAGTTTGCATTGCTACAGACCATTTCTTAGAATAACCGGAATAATTAAGTAAATTATAAGGATTATAACGTCCATCCGCATCTGTATCACAAACTGCAGCAGTCCCGTCCGACCATGTAAAAGGTACCAAATGAGTCGGGAAAAGTATGATATGTTTAAAAATCTGGTCAGAAGAATTTCCTGGGTTATTTTGAGTTCTGTATTGTCCACTCATATCAACGGAAAGTTTGGTCGTCGGAGTAATATCCATATCTACATTGGAGCGCAAATTATAACGTTCCAATCCGATATTGGCATTGTAGTCATCCAATGGATTCGATTTAAACATACCATTTTCCTTATAATAAGCTCCTGATACAAAGAACTTAGTTTTTTCCGAACCTCCTCGCAGATTCACTGTATAACGTTGATTCTGCGTGTTATTAGATAATAAGTCGGTCCAAATAGAATTCGGGTATAAATCCGGATCAACTCCATCCCGATACCTTGCCAACGCTTCTGCACTGTATGGAGCGCTATTTTGCACATAATTATCCCAATTAGGATTACCCGCATCATTCCAAGACGCTTCATTCCACATTGATAAATAATCCCAAGAGTTCATCAACTCCGGCATACGGGTAGGAGTAGCAATACTATATTGTGCGTTGAAGCTGATAATAGTTTTTTGTGCACGCCCACGTTTTGTTGTAATCAAAACTACACCATTAGCACCTTCAGAACCATATACAGCAGTAGCAGCAGCATCTTTCAAGACAGTAAATGTCTCAATTTCATCTGTGTCAAGATCATTCATGCTACGAGGAACACCATCCACCAACACCAATGGACTCGTACCACCTGCGTATGAACTTTGACCACGAATCCAAAAATCGGCATCATCATTTCCCGGTTCTCCAGAACGTTGAATGGCAATCACACCAGCAACCTGACCAGCAATCGTATTTGATAAACTACGCGTTGGTATAGCAATCTCTGCAGGTTTCATTGTATTCACAGAAGATACTACACTTTCTTTCTTTTGTGAACCGTAACCAATAACAACAACGTCATCCAGATTTACATTCGATTCCGCCATAGCAATGTTGATAACACTTTTATCCTTTACTTTCTGTTCAACACTATTATAACCAATATAGCGGAATTCCAAAACTTCACCTTCTCTTGCTTTAATAGTGTATTTACCATCCATATCGGTTAATACACCGTTAATAGTGCCTTTCACTATTACTGTGGCACCAATAATAGGCTCCCCTGCTCCATCGGAAACGGTACCTGTAACAGTTTTAGTAGCTCCTTTTTTAGAAGTCAACGCGTCTTTAGAAGAAAGCGACAATACTATTTGTTTATTCTGAAATTTGAATGTAATATTAGTCGGTTCAAACATTTTACGAAGCGCCAGACGCACTTCTTCATTCTTGCAGTTCAGACTTACCAATTGTTCTGCATTTATTTCAGTCGCATCATAAGAGAACAAATACCCCGAAGCCTTCTCTACTCTTGCCATAGCTTCTTTTAAAGGTATTTTACTAAACGAAATGCTAATCTTCTCCGTACCGCTCTGAGCGAATATTCCTATAGAAAAGAGGCATACGATAATTAATAAATAAAATTTCTTGTATTCCATAAGTAATTTAGATGTTTTTTTTTCCATAACATTTTTAATTCTAAGTGTTTTTCGAATTGATGTAAGATCATAGTTTCACATAGGCTTTCATATTTAAAGATTCAACAATATTGTTTTATATATTCTAAACAAGCAATTACCAACCAGCATGTTCGTTCTTATTCTCACGCGAGTCAGCATTGCGTTTCTTTTCTCCTGTATAATTCCATTCAATTTCGTCCGTGTATTCTTTTCCGTTATGTGTTGCAACGGTTCTTATTACATTTTTACCTTGTTCCAGTGTTACATTATCAAAAACATAATGTACATCAGTATATCCCTTGCGAATACCAGTCAATTCTTTACCATTAAGATATACTATAGGAGTACCAATATTAGAATAAACTGTCACAGAGGTCTGTTTCCGCTCACGATCCGCATTTCGGCGCTGCGTCAAATACAATACAGGCTCCTTGCTCCAGTTGGCTTTATACCAATAATAAGAATCCTTCTTGATTTTCCGGTCAAAAGTCATCAAGCCTTTCAAGTTACGAGCAGGTACACCACCCCGACTCCACATCGGCACAGCAAAATCAAACATATTCCATAGATAAGAAGCAATGATATAAGGATGTTTCGAAATAACACTCCATTGATATTCATGCGTTTTAGTCTGGAATGTTTCCGGATAAAAAGGTTTTCCCCAATTCAATGCATCACCGAGATATTCAGTCTGATGTTCCAAATTGGCATCCGCACCATATTCTGTCAACATCAGCTTTTGCCACGGGTACTTTTCTTCCAATCCTTTCACCCATGGTTCAATATCTTGTAGCTTCTTCTCATACCATCCGAAATAGCGGTTCATCCCCTGAATATCTGTATTCTGATTCACTGCATGTTCAGCATGTCCGAAACCATTGACAGCTACAGTATAACGATCCGGGTCCTCTGTCTTGGCAAGATTATGAAGTACCTGCGTCAGCCCGGCTGTATATTCGTGAGGTTGATATACCTCATTATGTAACCCCCAAACATAGATAGAAGGGTGATTAAAACTCTGACGAATCAACTCACGAAGCTGAGACTGTGCGTTTTCCGCTTCGTATCCTGTCACACGATTCACAAAAGGGATTTCAGCCCAAATAACCAATCCCAAAGAATCACAACGAGAATAGAGATAATCTGATTGTTGATAATGGGCGAAACGGACAGTTGTGGCCCCTACGTCCATTATCTGTGCTAAATCAAAATCATGTTCTTTATTAGTTAAAGCACTTCCTAATCCCCACCAATCCTGATGACGAGTTACACCATACATCGGATATTTCTCATCATTCAGATAAAATCCTTTACCAGCAACAACCTCAAACTTACGAACACCCAAAGGCTGGATAACTTCATCAATAACCTTTCCTTCTGATACCAAACGTGAAACGACCTTATACAAATAAGGATCTTTACGTCCCTGCCAAAGATGAGGTTTGTTTAATTTAAAAGTTGAAAAATAAGTCTGCGTTCCCTGAGGAGTTAATTCCAAAGGAAGACGATGTGAAGCAACTCTCTTTCCTTCTTGGGTATAGAGAGTATTTTCAAGTACTAAATTCGCAGGAGTAAGGCTGCCATTGTCTAATTTTACTTTTACAGTAATATCTGCAGAACGTTTCGAAACATTTTTCTGAGTAATATAAACACCTGGAGAAGCACAATCGGTAACTGTTATATTATTTTGTTCAGTAACAATTAGCCATACCGGGCGATAAATACCTCCATACACTCCGAAAAGGCTATGATTCACCGGAATAACATCCGGTCGTGCAGTATTATCAGCTTTTACCATGATTTCATTCTCAGCTCCAAATTTCAAAGCTGTTCCTATCTCAAAAGCAAAAGCACTATAACCTCCTTTATGGGTTCCTACAAGCTTACTGTTAACATATACCTCGGTGTTTGCGCCCACACCTTCAAACCGAAGAAACACACGCTTCCCTTTCAATTCTTCATTAAAGAATTGTTTTTTCTTGTAATAGCCAACTCCTTCATAAAAAGAAGCAGCCTTTACCTGCATATCTTTAGCATTCCATGTGTGAGGCAGATTTACAGTTTCCCATTTCCCCTCCCATTGAGCAACAACTTTTACTGGGTCTTCCGAAAAAGGACCGCGTTTGAATAACCAACCTTCATTGAAAGAGGTCACTTCCCGGGCAGTGAGAGAGAAAAACTGCCCGATCAATACTAACAAAACGAATGTAAATTTGAACTTCATATTACAATCCTCTTTTGATTTATGTTAAAGCATCCCGATAAATACCTTTTGTTCCTTTAGCTGCACGCACCTTAAGCTGAATAACATAAGGTTCACCCGGATTCTTCTTGGGAACAGATACATTATATTCGTTACGAGCTGTTTCAACAACTTTGATATCTTCGTTAGTATCTAATAAAGAAGCTTTTTCAACTGAAATTCCTTTCGGGGTTTTTACTATCAAACGTTCACTATATGGTTGATTGAATACCACCATATACACTTCACCATTTTTACCGCGTGTGTAATATCCCCAATCCTGCTTGTCGAATCCGGCATAATCACAGGCATAAACGGCCTTTCCATAACGACTCATCCATTTGCCGATAGCAGTCGCCAAAGCTTTTTCTTCCGGACGAAAATCTCCATCTGCTTGAGGACCAAAGTTTACAACCATATTTCCTCCCATAGAAACAGCATGTACAATACGATCAAGTACTTCAATCGGAGTTTTGACATAACTCAATGACCAGTCTTTATGATATCCCCATTGGTTTTCGGGTACAGTCATACAAGCCTCCCAATCCCATTGTGTAACCTTAAGGTCTTTTACTGGATCGGGTAAACGACGTTCGTAACCTGATTCATAATCTCCCATCAAACGACCATTACTATCGAAATGACGTTTTCCTTTATCATCGGCACGCAGACGGCTATTAATAGTAACCCCCGGAAGCATCTCCTTCAGCATTTGTTCCACATGAGCTGTCCACCAACCATTCTTCTTAATACTTGCATCCCATGTACCATCAAACCAGAAATCTTTCACTGTAGGATAACGTGTGGCCAGTTCTTTCAATTGATTGTCTGTAAACTCCAGAAAACGGCTGAACGCAATACTATCTTCTTCAGATTTTATACTGTAACGATAATCCGGATGGCTCCAATCCATCACTGAAAAATAGAAATGTACATCAATACCTTCATCGTTGTAGGCTTTTACCATTTCGCCCAACAAGTCTTTTTTATAAGGAGTATTCGCTACCGTATATTGAGTATATTTACTCGGCCACAAACAGAAACCTTCATGATGCTTCGTTGTTATCTTTACATACTTAGCTCCCATCTCTTTAGCCATTCTTGCCCACTTCTTTGCATCAAATTTGGTAGGATTCCATTGATCCATCAGTTTCAGCCATTCATCAGCAGGTACTTTTGCCCAACTCTTCAACCATTCAGCAGCCCCACCGTACATTTTTCCGTTCCATTCACCCCCAGGAATGGCATACAATCCCCAATGAATAAAGGCTCCCAAACGATTATCCCGGAATTTTTGCATTGCAGGATCCTGTCGCTTCCCCTCATTCGTTGCTCCATATTTTAAAGAGATTTCTTCTTTAATTCCCTGAGCGGAGGTTATCGAACCAATAGTAACTAATAGTAAGAATAATGTTATTAATTTGCTTTTCATGTGATAAGTTATATTATAATGAGTATAATTAGAAGTCTTTGATTGCTTGAAATCTTCTCATATTTCATCGGTCATAGCCGCCACATCTATTACCGTTTTTTTTATAATCAGCCATATTAATTTCTTCTCTTAATGCATTGGTCTGATTTTCAGTAATTATAAAAATTTTATTTCCATATTTTTTTGTGCCCTTCATACTTGTTTAATTAACTTTTTGATTTTATGTACTAAAACTAAATTAAAGCGATGTAAAAGTAGAGGAGAAACACAATACCTATAAATACAAATATTACAAAAAGTAGACGTATGAATCCACATGGAAAAAATGAACACCTAAAATGGAAGATTTGGTCATATTTTAGCCTTTTTCTCCAATTTAATAAGACCTCTTATGTACAATATTAGTGGATGTCATGTATAATTTGATAGTAGATGAAAAACACATTATTCTTTCTTCCTACTTCTTACAGTTTGCGGAGCGACCCCAAAAAATGCTTTGAAAGATTTACTGAAATAACGTGGAGAAGAAAACCCTAACCGTATAGAAATCTCCGAGATATTTAATTCCGGATGGTTCTTCAATAAAGACATTGCCTCATCCAACTTTATTTTTAGAATAAACTCATTCGGAGTCAATCCGGTCATTTGTTTGAATTGCATATATAGTTTACTACGTCCCACACAGAGTTCGGAAGCAAGAGCAGTAACATCAAAAGCAGGATTTTCAAAGTTCTCCTTAATAATATTCACACATTTCGCTAATAATTCCTTATCTCTTTCATTTATAGCTTCTGTCACCGGAGACTCCGTAATGGTCTTACCTGCATAATGTGCTATCAAACGTTTTTTATTTTTAATCAGATTATTACAACGAGCAATCAATACTTTTACATTAAATGGTTTCGTTACATAATCATCTGCACCAAACATTAACCCCTCCACAACATACTCAACAGAAGTCTGAGCCGTTAATAAAACCACAGAAATATGAGAAAGTTCCACATTAGTTTTAATCTTATAACATAATTCTTTACCAGACATTTCAGGCATCATCACATCACTTATAATCAAGTCCGGCTGAATTTGTCGTGCCATTTCCAATCCTTCACGTCCATCATGTGCAATATATACCTTATATATCGGCAAAAACAGATCTTCCAGCATAGACAACAATTCTTCATTATCATCTACCAAAAGAATAATGGGTTTATCTTCTTCCTTAATATTCTCTTGTACTTTCGTTTTTTCTTCTTCCACATCCATTATTTGTTCAAAGGGAAGCATAGGAACCGCCTCGGAAATAATTACTGACTCTCTACTTTCTACAGTAGCCATTTCTTCATCACTAAAATGACGATTTCCCAAAGGAAGAGATAACGTGAATTTAGTACCTTTTCCCACAGTACTTTCTACATCAATCTTTCCATGATGCATATTCATTATTCCTTTAGCCAATGCCAATCCTATGCCCGTTCCTAATGTGAACGAAGAAGAATTATCTGTTTGATAAAATCTCTCAAAAATCTTTGAAATATGTTCTTCCGGAATGCCGACTCCTGTATCACATACCGACACAATCGCTTGAGAAGCAAGCATTCTTACCTCTACCCTTATACTTCCTTTATTGGGTGTGTATTTAAAAGCATTCGACAATAAATTAAAAATAACTTTCTGTAATTGTTTTGAATCAAACCAGACAGAAATTGTTTCTTCTACATTATCAAAACGATACGTAATCTCTTTTTTTTGTGCATACTCATAGAAACACATATAAATCTGTCGCGTAAATGCGACCAGATTCTGTTCTTCAACCTTAAGTTTCAAATAACCTTGTTCCTGTTTACGAAAATCAAGCAATTCTGATATCAGATTCCGCATATGCCATGCATTTTTATAAATGCGAAGGATACGGTTATAAATAGTTGTGCCCAAATCCATCTGCATCAATACCTCAATCTGTCCAAGAATGAGTGTTAATGGGGTACGGAATTCATGAGAGATATTCGTAAAGAAACGTAATTTTACCTGATTCAGTTCTTCAATCCTCTCTTTTTCCTTTCTTTCAAACTCCAAAGAGGACTTTAAAGCAGCCTGACGAGTTTTGAAACGAATAAATGCAATCATCACCCCTAGCAAACATAGAAGATAGAAAAAATAGGCCCAGACAGTGGCATAAAAAGGAGCAGAAACATGTATATTCAAATGAACTTCCTCATCCAGATTTTCTTTACCAGCCAATGGACGGGCTCTAAGTATATATTCACCAGGAGGTAAATTCGTATAAGTTATTGTTGTACCAGTGGTTTGAGTCCAAGCCTTATCAAATCCTTCTAAACGATACTCAAATAAACGGTTACGATCATTATTATAATTAAAGGATGCAAATTCAACAGTTATATTATTTTGTTTATAGCTTAAATAAATATCCGATGTCTTCGCCAGTATATCAGTCAAAATACCAGACTGGTCATTAGGACAAATTTCTTCATTGAAAATAAACAATTTATCAAAATTCAAAAGATTCTTGGAAGGTAAAGCATATAAAGATTGCTTCTGGAATAAAGCCAAGCCATTAGTACCGCTAATAAAAAGAGTTCCATTCTTATCTAGATACAAAGCAGATCCCTGACTATAAGTCTGATTAAACAGGTGATAGGTATTTTCAACTTCTCCTTTCTCTCTATTAAAAATAGAAAGTCCTTTTCCATGAAGAATAAATAAACGATGATCTTCAACAGATTCACAGATATAATAACAATAATCACTCGGCAGACATTGATTCGAAGTACTGTATGACTTAAATGATTGCTCCCCTTCTTGATATTCATATATACCCGATCCTATCGTACAAAAGAATACACTTCCTCTACTGTCCTCAAAAATATGGACAACTTTAAATCGTCCTATTGAAGAAGGATTATTAGTATCCATTGCATACTCAGTTATTTTTGATGAAGGCAAATCCACGCAAATAACACCTCCATTAACCGATGCCAACCACATACGTTGTCGACTATCAATCAGGAAGGTTTCAAAAGCATATCGTTTATTCAATAGCTTCCGGACATTTACATCATTCGAGAGTGGTGAAAATTTCTCAGTCACCGGATCCATAAAAGCAACCCCTCCCTGTGTTAATAAAGCAAGCCCATCCTTATACTCTTGAATATCGTTCACTATCTCATGCGGTAATGATGTGGGATCACCTACTATATTATGAAGCGTATGTCCTTTATTCGATTTCAAATCCAACACAAATATTCCCCCAAGATGAGCACCAACATATAGCCGTTCATTTTCTTTTCGATAGAATATTGACTTGAGATTATTACTACCCACACTACTCGCATCACCTTTCCGATGTTGATACCGAGTAAATATCCCAGTATCTGCATTATAACAATTCAATCCTCCTCCCTCTGTACAAATCCACAATCTTCCACTACTATCCTCCGCCATCTTTCCAACGACAGGAAAACTCAAACAGTCTTCCTGCAACGGCTCTGCATAGTAAAAATGATTACTAGTCTTACTCGGATTAAAGACATTTACACCTCCATAATAAGTTCCTACCCAAATATTACCTTGCATATCTTTGTGGAGAGATAAAACGGAGTGGTGGCTCAAGGTGTTTGGAGAATCACCATAACGTGTATAATGCTCCCATTTATCAATTGTAGGATCATAACAATCAAGTCCGCGAAAAGTACCTACCCATATATGTTTGAAGTCATCTTCCAATACACATCGAATCTGATTATCCGACAATTCTCCTTTGTCTGAAGAATTTATATAACGTGTCATTTCCCTATTGGCGGAGATTTTATACAAACCGTTCCAGGTACCTACCCATATATTACCCGAACTATCTCCTGAAATACATTGGCTACCTCTGTCGAATGAAGCTAGTATCTTTTGTTGCTTTGGATTTTTGCGCGAAATAGCAACTAAATGATTGGTAGCAACCCATATAAAATCGTTATCGACATATATCATACCTTCCGCACCTACTCCTCCCTGTAATTTCGTGAAAAAAGTCAATTCTGAACTTTCAGCTGTATAATAATAGATACCAGATTTGCAACTAACCCACAACGTATCTTCTTTACAGAAAAGATCTCTTACATCATTCCGAAGTAAACAGGTAAACCGTTCTTTATAAAGTTCAAATTTTATCAAGTCATTACCCGAACGAATATATATTCTTCCTTTTTTATCTCCACACAGTTTATTGATCTCATTATTCGTCAGACCTTCATTTCCCTGCGAAGGACGGAATATTTTTACATCTTTACCATTATATCTGTTTAATCCCTCCGAAGTGCCTAACCATACTGCACCCAACTCATCTTGATAAATTGAAAATATACAAACCTGAGATAATCCGTCAGAAACTCCCAGATGTTTAAAGTAATGGTTTTTAGCCTCCACCATTATAATACACAAAAGGCCCAAGAGAAAGATAAAGCTTCTTTTCATGTAATATATAATTAGATTTCAAGTTACAAAAATACAAATAATACTTAATTATTACTTCAATACATAGCCTTTTTATATCATTTATTCGACTAAGTACTAAAAATACACTTGACGATTCTTGCTAAAATGCACGTTTACAGTATTTTTCTTTATAGAATTTACGGACGTTTATCTCTAAAAAACATATCTTTGCCACGAACTAAAAGAAAAATTGGATGTTTAACTCATTTTCATTCCGTAAGGATTCCGTTCTGTAAATAATCTGTTAGTCTTCCTCTCACTACAGATTATCCCTTATGTTTTCTCTGACATAGTCATGTCAGAGTTATATTCTATTATCTGAATTTTAAAACAATTTGTATAGTCGAATGAGCCGGGCATCATTGTATGCATTCATTTGGCGTACACCTAAAACATTAAAAAACAATGAGTAACGATTTAAAATCAATCCACGATTTCGATTTCACAATGATATGTAATTACTTCAAGTTATTAGAACGCCAAGGTCCCGGAAGTCCCGAAGTCACACAAAAAGCCGTAAGTTTCATCAACGAACTGTCTGAAGAAGCCAAAATCGCCGATATTGGTTGCGGTACAGGCGGACAGACAATGGTATTAGCTAACTATACAAAAGGACAGATTACAGGCATCGACCTTTTCCCCGATTTTATAGAGATCTTCAACAGAAATGCAGCAAATACCCATTGCGAAAACAGAGTAAAAGGCATTGTCGGCTCAATGGACAATCTGCCGTTTCAAAACGAAGAACTCGATCTTATCTGGTCCGAAGGCGCTATCTATAATATAGGATTCGAACGTGGCATGAACGAATGGAACAGATTCCTGAAAAAGGACGGATTCATCGCTGTAACAGAAGCCTCCTGGTTTACCCCGGAACGCCCTGCCGAAATAGAAGACTTCTGGCTCGCCAATTACCCGGAAATTGATACTATCCCGACAAAAATAGCACAAATGGAGAAAGCCGGCTATACACTGACAGCCCATTTCATTTTACCGGAGAACTGTTGGACAGAACATTTCTATGCTCCCCAGTTCCCGGCCCAGGAAGCTTTTTTGAAGGAATACTCGGGAAATGCCGCAGCCGCAGACCTCATTGCCGGGCAACGGCATGAGCAGAGTCTGTATGACAAGTATAAAGAATATTATGGTTATGTATTCTACATAGGACAAAAAAGATAATTGCCAGCTGCCGGAGAAGTTAGCAAAATAGGATAGTTCTCCGGCAATTATTATCCTTTACTTTGCAAAAAGATATGGAAACGAAAGAATTAAATAAGCAAGAATACCTGTTACGGATAAACAAAGTCACCGACTACATCCATAACAACATAGACCAGCCACTACCATTACAGAAAATGGCAGGCATCGCCTGTTTTTCACCTTTCCACTTCCATCGCGTATTTACTATTCTGACAGGAGAAACTCCCACAGATTATATCAAACGCACCCGGATTGAAAAAGCAGCACAATTATTAAAGAGGAACAAGGAACTTTCTGCTACCGAAATTGCCCGTCTATGCGGTTTTAGCAGCCTTTCACTATTAAGCCGCAACTTCAGACAATATTTCAATATGACCATTCGAGAGTTCCGTTCACATCAATAAAACTCTAAAAGACATGGAAAATAAGATTCTGATTTTTCGAACTTCTATCACCAGAAAATGCGACATCAAACGCATCGAGAAACTTCTGGCACAATATCCCCAAATCGACAAATGGAATGTAGACTTTGAGGATTGGGAAAAAATATTAAGAATCGAGTGCAGTGGCATCACCGCACTCGAAATTTCGGAAGTGCTCCGGAATAATCATATTTTTACCTCTGAACTGGAATAAAGACAAGAAAGGGTTTTAAACGCCCAACAACTGTTTCAACTCAGCCACTCCTTCAGAAGCTCCCTTCTGAATCACATGTACCGGACGAGAAGTATGTGTATCCACCGGCTTTGGGTCAATGAGATACACCTCTGCTTCCCGCGGTACATAATGAAGTAATCCCGCTGCAGGATACACGTTAAGCGAAGTGCCGATAATTACAAAAATGTCCGCTTTCTCCACATATTGAATAGCTGTCTCAATTTCGGGGACCGCCTCGCCGAACCAAACTATAAAAGGCCGCAACTGTGTTCCGTCTCCCGCCTTGTCTCCAAGTTTCACCTCGTATTCTTCAGGTTTTAATTCCTTTATATAATGGGGATTATAAGGATCACGACTGGAACATACTTTTGTCAGTTCACCATGCAGATGAATAATATGACTGCTTCCGGCTCTTTCGTGCAAATTATCAATGTTCTGCGTTACCACCGTTACTCTGAAATTCTTTTCCAGCTCCGCCAATAATTCATGCCCGCGATTCGGCGTCACATCCAACAACTGTTTCCGGCGTTCATTATAAAAGTTTATCACCAATGCAGGGTCGCGCTGATAGCCTTCCGGAGTAGCCACTTGCTCCACCGGATACCGGTCCCACAGACCGCCAGCATCACGAAACGTACTGATTCCACTCTCGGCACTCATACCGGCACCCGTCAATATTACCAGATTCTTCATAATCGTTCCTCCTTCTGTTCATTTTAAGATATACAAATGTAATCAGAATCATCGAATAAAAGAAAACTTTTGCACCTAATAATCTAGCTTCGAAAATGCGGGGATTTAAGTTGAAGTAGCCTAAAGACTAGCATCACATATACTATAATCTATACACAAATACTAGAATCAATGAGATTAAATCTCAGGAACAAAAGAATAAATAATCTAAAGAAAAGCAGTTAACTTTCACGGATATAAGAATTTTTAAATACCAAATGCTAAATGATTCAAATAAAACACGTACTTTTGCGATTCATAAATTTGCAATTGATTGAAAGCTAAAACCATGAAGGTGATACATTTCAATCGCCAACAAAAAACATTATATGGATAAATTTAGTTACGCTATTGGCCTTGGAATCGGTCAAAACTTATCAAGTATGGGAATTCAAGGTCTCGCAGTAGATGATTTTGCACAAGCAATCAGAGACGTACTGGAAGGTAATCAAACGGCTATCAGCCACAATGAAGCCCGCGAAATAGTAAACAAATACTTCGAAGAACTGGAAGCTAAAATGAGCGCTGTCGCCATTGAACAAGGAAAGGCTTTCCTCGAAGAAAACAAAAAAAGACCGGGTATTGTTACACTGCCCAGCGGATTGCAATACGAGGTTATCAATGAAGGTACAGGCAAAAAACCGAAAGCGACCGACCAAGTAAGATGCCACTACGAAGGCACGTTGGTAGACGGCACCCTGTTCGACAGTTCTATCCAGCGTGGCGAACCTGCCGTATTCGGCGTTAACCAGGTAATTCCGGGTTGGGTAGAAGCCCTGCAACTGATGTCGGAAGGTGCTAAATGGAAACTGTATATCCCATCGGACCTGGGCTATGGTGCAAGAGGTGCCGGAGAAATGATTCCTCCTCACAGCACACTCGTTTTTGAAGTAGAATTACTTGAAGTATTATAAATAAAAATTTCAAAGCAAAATGAAAAAAATTAGTATTTTTATGGCAATCGCCGCTGCTGCAAGCCTTGCTTCTTGTACAGCTCAAGCTCCTAAAGCAAATCTGAAATCAGACCTCGATTCACTGTCTTATTCTATCGGTATGGCTCAGACTCAAGGTCTGAAAGGCTATCTGACAGGTCGTTTGAACGTTGATACTGCATATATGGCAGAATTCATCAAAGGTTTGAACGACGGTGTAAGCAAAACCAGCAAAAAAGACATTGCTTACATGGCAGGTATTCAAATCGGTCAGCAAATCAGCGGCGAGAACGGTATGATAAAAAACATCAATCAGGAACTGTTTGCCGGTGACTCTACTAAAACTATCAGCAAAGACAACTTCATGGCTGGTTTCATCGCAGGTACGCTGGAAAAAGGTGGCGTAATGTCTATGGAAGCTGCTCAGGCTTATACTCGTACAGCTATGGAAGCTATCAAAACAAAAGCTTTGGAAGAAAAATATGCTGACTACAAAGCTGAAAACGAAAAATTCCTTGCCGACAACAAAGCTAAAGAAGGTGTGAAAACAACTCCGAGCGGTCTGCAATATAAAGTTATCACTGAAGGTAAAGGTGAAATTCCTGCCGACACTTGCAAAGTGAAAGTAAACTACAAAGGTACTTTGATCGATGGTACTGAATTCGATAGCTCTTACAAACGTAACGAACCGGCTACTTTCCGTGCCAACCAAGTTATCAAAGGCTGGACAGAAGCATTGACCATGATGCCCGTAGGTTCTAAATGGGAACTTTATATCCCGCAGGATCTTGCTTATGGCGCAAGAGAATCAGGCGGCCAGATCAAACCGTTCTCTACTTTGATTTTCGAAGTTGAACTGTTGAGTATCGAGAAGGATAAGAAATAATTTTCTGTCTAAATAGAAAAAGGAAAGAGGTGCAAAGTGATTGCCCCTCTTTTTTTTGCTTTTTCCTATTTTTTTTCTCGGAAAAGAAGAATAATTAAAATAAATCTCTATATTTGCTTACTATTTGATAACAACTGGAAATTACAATTTATTATTATGGAAAGAATAGACAACCTCGACAGGCAAATACTAGAGATTATCTCACAGAATGCCCGCATCCCTTTCAAAGACGTAGCAGCCGAATGCGGAGTGTCACGCGCAGCTATTCATCAACGTGTGCAGAGATTGATTGACTTGGGTGTCATCGTAGGCTCAGGCTATCATGTAAATCCGAAATCATTGGGATACAGAACATGTACGTATGTCGGCATCAAACTGGAAAAAGGCTCTATGTACAAATCTGTAGTGGCCGAGTTGCAGAAGATTCCGGAAATCGTAGAATGTCACTTCACCACTGGCCCGTATACCATGCTGACCAAACTTTATGCATGTGACAATGAACACCTAATGGATTTGCTGAATAACAAAATGCAAGAGATACCGGGTGTAGTAGCTACCGAGACATTGATATCTCTAGAGCAAAGCATCAAAAAAGAAATTCCTATCCGAGTAGAAAAGTAAGCCCATGGAATTTCTAAGTGAATATCACCTTGCAGGGTTATTCATCGGAATTTGTACCTTTTTGATTATCGGCCTTTTTCACCCTGTCGTGGTAAAGGCCGAATATTATTGGGGCACAAAATGCTGGTGGATATTCCTGATACTCGGTATTGCCGGTGTAGTTGCCTCATTAAGCATCGAGAACGTCATCATAGCTTCTCTGCTAGGCGTATTTGCCTTCTCCTCTTTCTGGACAATCAAAGAGGTTTTCGAACAGGAAGAAAGAGTAAAAAAAGGCTGGTTCCCCAAGAACCCGAAACGCAAATATAAATTCTGAGAAGAAAAGTCACGTAGTTTTTTATTGAAAGAATTTGCATAATTCAATAGAAAATACTATTTTTGTCACCGCATCCGATAAAAGGATACATCGGACTTGTAGCTCAGTTGGTTAGAGCAACAGACTCATAATCTGGAGGTCCCTGGTTCAAGCCCAGGCTGGTCCACATAAGAAGCCTTGTAAATGTAATGTTTACAAGGCTTCTTTGTTTGTTATATGTCTATTCTTAAATAAAAGCGGCTCAACATAAAAGACGGGCAAGTTTTGGATCAATGTAAAGTTTTAAAGAGTTCTATCTGAGAAAATAAAAATCCCATTCTGATGTCACACTTGACACTCAAAATGGGATAACACAAACAAAACAAACAATATTGGAGCGATTTTCACAAATGGCTCATATGGTATATCTAATAAATTAAATTATGTCATTACGGTATTCAAATCTCGAACAAAGGTATCATTTTACATTTAAATGCAGAATATGATTTAATATTAGTTATAAAGAATAATATTTTTATATATAAAGAATAGTTCAAAATTATAAAGAATTGTAGTTATATTACTTCTACAAACTTCAATTATTCAACTTATAATGTGAAACATACCCTCAGAAGTAATGTAAATCCCGCAACTTCTTTTCTTGCAAGAAATAAATTTCTATATTGGGGCAATAAGCAACCCAATACCTATTTATCCAACTATGGCTGATACCATTTCTTATCAATACGCCGCTCTGTCTGCATTGCAACGCGCTGCCGACCAGGACGAACTATGCCTCGCCAAATACAGTGAAATAGAGAAAAAAGACGCTCCCTGTTTCTTTTGGGGGAAGTTGACGCAACCTTATATGACGGCACGCTGCCTCATCGCTCTGTCCAACGTAATACAATCCAGTTTCAACCTGACTCCCGCCCAACTTTCGATACTGAAAGCCCCAATTGTGACAGCAAGTAACAACCACCAACATCCCCTTTCTGCAAGGGCTGAACCGGGAAGAACGGGAAATCTATGCGGAACTGCTATCGGTCAATAACAGCAAAAGCGAAAGCGGATACATCCTGCACCTGCTTGACGTATGGAAAGGAACAGCCAATCTGAAGAAAGCAGTCGCTAACATCCGGCGATAGGAAGAGCCGCTACAAGCCCCTATTCCTCTACCTTGTGCCACCGGCTTGTCACAGTTGTGCCATCGAAGTGTCACAGTTGTGCCAAGCCGGTGGCACAACTGTGACAGCCCCGTGGCATCACCCGGTCACTCCAACAATCAGGATTTAAAGGTAGCTTATTGGAGCTAAAGCCAAAAAGAAGTATCTTTGACGCACTAAATACAAAAGCCCGAATGAGATTTCTAAAATATAGTTTGCCTGTCCTCTGTCTGCTTCTGGCAGAATGTACTTCCGTTTCCGGTCACAAGGAAAAGGAAAGGCTCACCATGGCAGAATACAAACATCCGTCGGATGATATGCAACCCCGCGAAGAATGTTCCCCTGCCCCTCAACCAAAGAAAAGTGCCATGGCTCTCTACATGGATTCTTTAGGACTGGTCAATATAGCGGAACTGGACAACAGTATCACCGTGAAGTTGATGTACACACAAGCCGACAATTTCACCGGAGAGGTGCTTTACGATGATTTGTCGGAAGCCTATCTGCATCCCGACGCAGCATACGCCCTCGTGAAAGCACAGGAGGCACTGAAACAACTGCATCCTTCCTACAATCTCGTTGTCTACGATGCCGCCCGTCCGATGTCCGTACAAAAAAAGATGTGGAATGTAGTGAAAGGAACACCCAAATACAAATACGTCTCCAACCCGAACCGTGGCGGCGGACTTCACAACTACGGACTGGCGGTAGACATCAACATTCAGGATTCTCTCGGACAACCCTTGCCTATGGGAACCAAGGTAGACCACTTGGGGATAGAAGCCCATATCACACAAGAAAGTGAACTGGTACGAAACGGAAAAATAAGTGAGGCGGAACGGCAGAACCGGATACTGTTGCGGAGAGTAATGAAAGAAGCCGGATTTCGCGCCCTGCCCAGCGAATGGTGGCACTTCAACTTTTGTAGCCGGGATGTAGCAAGGCAGAAATATAAGGTAATACCATAAATAACAAGGCAATATCCGGACATCAGACTTATTTATCCCACTTCCCGAACAATAACGACCTATGACTCCAATCTCTCCCGAAACCCGACAGTTTATCAACGAACATCAATCCGACGATGTACGCAACCTGGCCCTGCAAGCCCGGAAATACCCCGATGTAGACATACCGGCTGCTATCACCCAAATAGCAGGACGACAAATCGCAGCCGAGAAAATCCCCTCCTGGAAAGAGATAGACGATATATGGTATCCGAAACATCTTTCACTGGAGCAATGTTCTTCAGAAATCACCGCCCGTTATAAAGCAAGCCTCCTGCAAGGTGAGTCTCTGGCCGACCTGACCGGAGGATTCGGAATCGACTGCTCTTTCCTTGCCACCGGATTCCGATCGGCTACTTACGTAGAACGTCAGGCAGAACTCTGCGCCATAGCAGCCCACAACTTTCCCGCACTCGACCTCAACCATATAAGTGTCAGAAACGACGACGGAGTAGCCTATCTGGAAGCCATGTCTCCGGTAGACTGTATCTTTCTCGACCCTGCCCGCCGCAATGAGCACGGCGGAAAAACCGTTGCCATTTCCGACTGTGAGCCTAATGTGGCCGAGCTCGAAGGACTCCTGTTGAGCAAAGCCAACCGGATAATGATTAAACTTTCCCCCATGCTCGACCTTTCACAGGCACTGAAAGAATTGCCGCACACACAGGAGGTACATATCATCTCCGTCAATAACGAATGCAAAGAACTCCTGTTGTTACTCGGACAGACAGCACCGGAAGAAATCCCGGTTCACTGCGTAAACCTCTCCACAAAAGGAGAGCAGGAAAAACAACTCTTCGTATTTACCCGCGAACAGGAACAGCACAGCGAGTGCAGCTATACAGACACACTTGGCAATTATCTGTACGAACCCAATGCTTCTCTCCTGAAAGCCGGTGCTTTCCGCAGCATTGCCGCGGCTTACTCCGTCAAGAAGCTGCATCCCAACAGTCATCTCTACACTTCCGAAACGCAGATTGAGGGTTTTCCCGGCAGAACATTCCGCATCATCAACCGGTGCAGCCTCAACAAAAAGGAAATAAAGGAGAATCTGTCAGACCTGAAAAAAGCGAATATCACAGTCCGCAACTTTCCGGCTACGGTGGCAGAACTCCGTAAACGTATCAAGTTAGCGGAAGGGGGAGATACCTACCTCTTTGCCAGCACCTTAAACGATGGACAGAAAATACTGATCCGTTGCGGGAAAGTCTGATTCCTGCCGGATGAGAAAGAAACTTCCTCATTACATCATCTATCAAGAAAGTATCATAGAGTAAAGAAACTATTTTCCTGATTTTTCTCTCAAGTCATCTTTGGGGATTGTCGTCTCGTTTCCATCCCGGACAGCCATATAATGCGGGGACATGATTTCAATGCCCGCCTCATTAAATTTATCTTGAATGTTCTGGTGCAAGTCCGAATAGATTTGAGTCATCTTATCCGCTTCCTTGATATAAGCATTAATCTGATAAACCGGATACCAGTCACTTAAAGATGTTTCCAACACGAACGGACGCGGATCGTCCACCACTCCGGGAGTATTCAATGCCGCATCAATCAATATCTGATTGACTTGCCGCCAAGGGATATCATATCCGATAGATACTTCCGAATGGATAATCAACCCGTATTCACGTGCCGAGGTACTGTAATTCACGGTATGCGAGGACATGATAAATGAGTTGGGAACGGTAACCACCTCATTCTTCGGTGTACGGATACGGGTGACAAGGGGTGTTTTCTCTATAATATCTCCGGTAGTATCATTCAGTTTAATCCGGTCGCCCAACTTAAACGGGCGCATATACGTAATCACCAGCCCGGCAATAATATTACCGATCACCGTACTTGAACCCAACGATACAATCAATCCGACAAATACCGAAATCCCTTGGAATACCCCTGAATCAGAACCCGGCAAATAAGGATAAATCATCGCAATCATAAATGCGTAAAGCAGGAAACGGACGATATGGAAAGTCGGCATTGCCCAATCCGGATAGAAACCGTTGAATTTCAAACGCCCTGCTTCTATCTCACGGGCCAGATAGTGCACCAGTCGTACCAGATACCGCACTGCATACCAGATAATAATGATTGTAAACAACTTGGGAATATAATCAATAATACCCACAAAAATGCCACGAATCGGGTTCCAGATATAACCCAATATACGATAAGCCAGTCCTTCTGTTTGCGGGAAAATAATGAAAATCAGCGGAATAGTAATCAACAACTGCAATCCCATAAGAATATACCGCCCGATGCCCGCCAGAAAGACTAACAAATTAGCTTGTTTTTGGGCATCCAACAATTCATATCCTTGAATGGAAACAGGTCGTATCTTCGTATCTTTCAGACGCAAGATACGTACTTTCAGTTTACGGAAAAGCCAGTTCGTCAGGCGAAACAGGAAGTATTGCCCGACAATCACCAGAATGAAATAAAGCACACGTTTCGCCATTCTCCAAAGCCCGTGTTCGGCTTTCATATCGTGCAGTTTGGTGATAACGTTTTGTTGTCTTTCCTTCGCAAGAGAATCACGGGAAATACCTTCCCACAAAGCATCCTGATCGGTAAGGGAAAGTAACACCTTGTTACCGTACATCAAATCGGAGACAATGTCCGAATGGTCGATCGACACGGAGTCCGGGCGGAGGTTAAAACGTCTTCCCAGTTCTTCAATTGCAGCACCGGTCATTTGCGCACGTTGCTGGGGAGTGTATCCGCCACGTTTGGTAAAAAGATAAAATAAGGTATCTCCGTCGGCTACCACGGGGATTCCTTTGGTAAACTGTCGCAAAGAATCGATACGTTGACGCTGCCGGGCGTACTTCACGGAGTCGACGGCAGCCATTTGCAGTTTCATCTGCTCCATTTCCATACGCATATTCGCCTCGTTGAGCCGGGCTGCTTCGAGGGATTTTTGCAGATTGGCCACATAGACAGAGTCTGAATCCCGGTTCAGAGGTGTGTTGTGCACGGTAGTTACACTATCACCTGCAAATATCTTCTTGACAGCTTCTCCCAACTGTGCCCGTACTCCCGTTGTTCCCAAAAGTACAATGAGCAGTAACACTAAACGTTTCATTTTATTCATTTCCATATCTTATATCCCCTGACAGTGAATTAAGGTTAATCTGTTTTTTCACTAAAACAGAGCAAACATACGGATTGTTTTTGACATATCAATTTTGAAAATGATTATCTTTGCCACCAAAAGAGAAAAAAACATGAATATACTGTTTCTTATCGGAGGATTAATCCTCATTCTTCTAGGAGCTAACGGACTCACGGACGGGGCTGCTTCAGTTGCCAAACGTCTCCGTATCCCCTCCATTGTTATCGGGCTTACTATCGTCGCGTTCGGTACTTCTGCCCCCGAACTCACCGTCAGTGTGTCTTCTGCTCTTAAAGGCAGTGCGGACATTGCCATAGGTAATGTGGTAGGAAGTAATATATTCAATACACTGATGATTGTAGGCTGCACGGCTTTATTCGCTCCGATTGTCATCACCCGGAATACACTCAAAAAAGAGATTCCGCTCTGCATTCTATCTTCTGTCGTCCTGTTGGTTTGCGCCAATGACGTCTTTCTGGATAAAGCACCGGAAAATATCCTGAACAGGGTAGACGGACTGTTATTGCTTTGTTTCTTCGCTATCTTTATGGGATATACATTTGCTATCGCTTCCAAGCCCTCCACAGGGGGACAGGAAGAACATCCCGTACCGGAAGAAGAGAACGAGATAAAATTGCTCCCCTGGTGGAAATCGGTTCTTTATATTATCGGAGGGCTGGCTGCACTAATTTACGGAGGACAATTATTTGTTAACGGGGCTACGGGTATCGCCCGCAATCTGGGCGTCAGCGAGTCAATCATCGGTCTGACACTGGTGGCCGGAGGGACTTCTCTGCCGGAACTTGCCACCTCTATCGTTGCCGCACTAAAGAAGAATCCGGAAATAGCTATCGGAAATGTAATCGGCAGTAACCTCTTCAATATCTTCTTTGTATTGGGATGCAGCGCCAGCATTACTCCCCTCCACCTTAGCGGAATCACCAACTTCGACTTGCTCACACTGGTCGGCTCGTGCATCCTGCTCTGGCTGTTCGGATTGTTCTTCGCCAAACGGACAATCACACGGATAGAAGGAAGCATTATGATACTCTGCTATGTAGCATATACCGTGGTATTGATTTATAATACATAGATAAAAAGTAAACTAACATTTATTTCACCTCGACAATCGTCAATACATTAACGCCATATTTTCCGTCATCGGATATCGCCCAGGTAGTATCCCCATTCGCACAACGGATAGCGTAACGGGAATTATATTTCAGCCTTTCCGAACCGTCCGGTATCCACAGCCCTAACCTATATTTTCCGGGAGCAACCGAATCCGGCAATCTGAGAGACAAATCAACGGAATGCGTCAACGGCGTATATGTAGAATCTTCCGGCTGGAACGGTTGCCAGTCCAACGGATTTGCTTCGGTCGGAAATTCCATGACTTTCCCTTTATCGTCAATCAGTACGAAATAGACCGGATGTTCGCCAAACACAGTAGCAAACCCTCTATTTATCAAACTCAGGTTCAGGAGATTGTCTTTTCCTGCTTCCAACGCTTTCGGCATCCGAAGAGATTGCAGTTCAATCCGATACCCCAAATGATCGCGTATATAATCGAACATATTACGTTCCACCTTCGTACCATCTTTCTTTTGGAAATAACTGTCGGATACAGGCATATGATGCTGATGCAAAGAATCTTCCGTTATCATGGTTTTCTTCCAGACTACCATTGAATATTCAGGAGGATTATTCTCGTCAAACTTATTATTGGGGTGTTGTTCCTTATAATTATGTATCACGCTCAATGAGGTGAAGTGCTGGAGGAACAGACGTCTTGCTGTCTGCAATCCGTCAATAATCCAACCCGCCGAAGGACTGTCGGGATCGGCACCTACACTCCAGAATCCCCAAGGCAACTCGCCATCGACCACCAAATAAGGCGATTCTTTGACAATCTGGTCAAAGTTATCAGTCCCCTCATGCATTTCCGCATCCCAACGATCCGGACGTATCACAATAAAATCATCATGAAACGAAAGCCTCTTATATAACTCCGGCTTATCTTTCAGCAGATTCTTAAACATAGGAAGCCTTACCTGTACCTGCCTTTCTTCGGGAGCCACCGAAAGAAGCTTTTCCAAAATAGCAGTTTTCGTTTCATCCGAGTTCTCCAGTCCTTGAACAGAGCTGTGCCATTCTCCCCAAGCACCCACCATACCGGCCTGTACCACCAGAATCAGGTCTTTATTTTTCTCCAGAAAAGGTTTCAACTGGTCCAGATGTTCCAATATCTGCTCTCCGGTAGGCCCGACCGCCGCTCTCCCCATAAAATCCCGCTCGTAGGCAAAACGTAATACCGCCTTCTTTCCTTGTTTCTGCAATTCATCAAAATACACCTGCATCGTATTAAGATTCTCTTCCGACAGTTTTTCACCTATCAGATAAGTAAGATAGAAATAGCTCTGGGCAAGCGAAACACTATCCGCCACGTATTTGGCAGACAGTTCCAACAGTTCTTTTGTCGGACTGTCTTTTTCTTTTTTCACATCTACCGCCGTCTCCAACCGGAAACCTCGTCCGGGATTATAGATTCCGTTTTCACCGCGCGTATCATCTACACAAATTCCACGAAAATCAAGGACCTGCTGCGAATTGCCGCAACTACTTGCCAGCACAACAAACAAAGCAGCTACCATACTGCCATACATCCAATTCTTCTTCATAGTAATATTTTTGTTTATGCGGGCAAATATATAACATTTCGCAACACCACCACTCTTTACAGCCCATTTCGCGCAGTAAAGTATCAGTTTGAGATAAAAAATGCAAAAGTATTAGTTAATGCTAAGATTGTATTTGTTCCACCAACAGAATAACTCTACCTTTGTCTAATAAAATAATACATGAGAAAACTTAATTCATTAAACCTACAATATTAATTACTTAATGGAAAATATCATGAATAGACAAAACGCTTTTACGCTACTTGCTACATTCGCACTGCTTTTTTGTTTCACATTCTCCTGCAATGCCAAAGGAAAAGACAAAGCCAAACATGTTGTTCTCATCGGACTGGACGGTTGGGGAGCTTACAGCTTGCCTAAAGCAGACATGCCCAATGTCAAGAGACTAATGGAAGACGGAGCTTACACGCTCAAAAAACGCTCGGCACTTCCTTCGTCCAGTGCTATCAACTGGGCATCCATGTTTATGGGAGCCGGTCCCGAACTTCACGGATACACCGAATGGGGATCTAAAACTCCGGAACTTCCGTCACGTGTTTTAAACAAGAATGGAATCTTCCCCACTATCTTCCAATTACTGCGTGATGCCCGTCCGAAAGCAGAGATCGGCTGTCTGTATGAATGGAACGGAATCAAGTATTTAGTAGATACACTTTCTCTAAGTTATCATTATCATGTGGCCGATTACAACAAGACTCCCAAAGAGTTAGGCAATATGGCATCTGCTTACATAAAGGAGAAACATCCGACTCTTGTTGCTATCTGCTATGATAGTCCCGACCATACCGGACACACTGAAGGACATGACACTCCCGCATATTATGAGAAACTCAAGGAGTTGGATACTTATGTCGGCCAGATTGTCCAGGCCGTAAAAGATGCAGGCATCCTTGATGACACTATTTTCATATTGACTTCCGACCATGGAGGCATCAAGAAGGGTCACGGCGGCAAAACAATGCAAGAAATGGAAACAGCTTTCATCATTTCCGGTAAGAATATTAAAAAAGGACTTCGTTTTGATGATGTAAGCATGATGCAATATGATGTAGCTTCTACAATAGCTCACATTTTCAACCTCGAACAACCACAAGTCTGGATAGGTAGACCAATGAAGATTGTTTTCAAATAATCGCTTTGAGATTATATACTGGAAAGGGAAAGGAGAAACTGGAAACAAAACCAGTTTCTCCTTTTATTTTCTCTCTTTTTTAAAAAAATAAACTATATCTTACAATACGACATCTTTACAAAATGAAATTGATTCCTAACACACACGTTTGAAAATCAAGTCATTCTTTGGATTAAATTAAGTCGCTATTTTACTTATCTCTATGTTTTTTGATATAATTGTATCAGCAAATGATAAAATCCTATTTGCTCACAACTCAACAACGCGATACTTTTGCAACAAATTATTCTCTCATTTTACAACTAAAATTCTGAAATATGAAATTATATTATATCCTCGCCTTCGGTACACTATTATGTAGTCAGCTTTGCTCAAGTGCCTCTGCTGCTATGGCCTCAGAAGAGCCGTACAATTCCGGTATCGTCATCAGATGGAAGGATTGCAAACAAAGAATAGACGGATTCGGAATAGCCCAGGCTGGCTGGGCAAAAGAATTGTTCGCCTTCAAAAATAGAGAGCAAGTCATGGACAAAATGTTCGGTAAAGATGGATTGCGCTTGAATATTCTAAGAGGAGAGATATTCCCGCATTATTGGGAGAATGAAACAGACAAGGATTTTAACCTTAACGACGACATCCATATCGAATTGAGCGATTCTGATTTCATCAACAAATCCGATGATTTATTAAGACGAGGACAGTTATGGCTTACGTTAAAAGCTAAAAATAAATACCACATCAGCAAATTAGTATTCTCCACATGGAGTGCTCCTGCTTGGATGAAAAGTAATGGCAAGGTTTCAAATGGTCGGCTCAAAACAGAATGTTATACAGATTTTGCTAATTATCTTGCCGCTTTCTACAACGCTTACAAATCTAAAGGCATTGCACCTTATGCTATATCACCATCCAACGAGCCCGGTTATGCAGCCCCTTGGAACTCTTCCTTATGGACAGCAGACGAAATGGGAAAATTCATCACCTCATATCTCGGTCCAACCTTTCGAAAAGAGAATATTCCTGCCAAAATCATATTTGGAGAAAATCCTTTATGGGCTGTTTATATGCCTCAATTAAAAATGGTTTCATCCAAAGACTTCACTGATACAATTCTTCAGAACTATCCCGAAGCCAAAGATTTCAATCTCATTGCTGCCGGGCATGGCTATAGCTTATCACCCGATATAATGCCAATAAAAGTAGATAAAGAATATCTTAAAACAGCTATTCTACCATTTGAAATGGCAGAAAAAGCCGATATACCGGTATGGATAACAGAAATAAGCGATGTAAATCCACTCGACATCTCCATACATGACGGACTGAAGTGGGCTGTTACTTTTCACAATTATCTTACAAAAGCAAATGTAAACGCAATTATATGGTGGGGAGGAGCCATGCCAACATCCAATAATGAAAGTCTCATTATTTTAGATAAAAACAGAAAAGATTTTCTATTATCTAAAAGATATGATATTTTTGGAAACTTTTCTCGCTACATCCCTGAAGAGAGTACACGGATACAAGTAACCCAGTCTAGCGGCATTCCTCTTTTAATATCTGCATATAAAAAAGACGATGAGTATACTCTTGTAACAATCAATTCATCTAAACAGACAATTCAGACCAGCCTTCGTTTGGATGGAGCAAATATAAATGGCCTATTAAAACAATATATAACCAATGAAGATAACAGTTGGACAGAAATGGCAATTGTACAGGAGAACAAAGAATATTATAACCTTACAATACCGCCATATAGTGTTGTCACATTTGTTGGAAAGGTCCGTTTATAATCCCTCGTTTGTAACACCCGTTAAATAAAAAGTTATGCCTACTTATACCGAACAAAAATTTAGAAAATTCAAAGAATCATATTTTCGACTTCTAACTCGTAAAAATCTGGAAGATAAAAGTCATTACAACGGAATATTTCAACGTTACTTATATCCTGTTATCACAGCAGAACATATCCCTTTAGAATGGCGTTATGACTTAAATCCCCAAACAAATCCATGGTTAATGGAAAGGATTGGTGTTAATGCCACTATGAATTCGGGAGCCATCAAGTGGAAAGGAAAATATCTTATGGTGGTCCGCGTAGAAGGAAACGACCGTAAGTCATTCTTTGCCATTGCTGAAAGCCCTAATGGAATCGATAATTTTCGTTTCTGGGAATATCCGATACGACTACCGGATACTGATCCGACAGAGACAAATGTCTACGATATGCGCCTGACAGCACACGAAGACGGTTGGATTTATGGTATTTTCTGTAGCGAAAGCCTTGACCCGGACGCAGCTCCGGGCGATTTGTCGTCTGCCATTGCAAAAGCAGGTATCGTCCGCACCAAAGACCTGAAGAATTGGGAACGTTTGCCGAATCTGATTTCCAAAAGCCAGCAACGCAATGTCGTTCTGCATCCAGAATTTGTTAACGGAAAATACGCATTGTACACTCGTCCACAAGATAGTTTTATTGACGCCGGAAACGGCGGAGGTATCGGCTGGGCACTCATTGATGATATGACTCATGCAGAAGTGAAAGAAGAGACTATCATCAACCACCGCCACTACCACACTATAAAAGAGGTGAAAAACGGCGAAGGACCTCATCCTGTCAAAACCACAAAAGGATGGCTACATCTCGCCCACGGGGTTCGTGCCTGTGCTGCTGGTCTACGTTATGTACTTTATCTGTATATGACCTCTTTGGAAGACCCGACAAGAATCATCGCTGAACCAGGAGGATATTTGCTGGCTCCGATAGACGGAGAAAGAATAGGTGATGTATCCAATGTGCTCTTCTCCAATGGCTGGATTGCGGACGAGGACGGGACAGTATATATCTATTACGCTTCTTCCGACACCCGTATGCACGTGGCAACTTCGACTATTGACAGACTAACGGATTATTGCCTCCACACACCTGTTGACGGTTTACGTTCAGCTGCTTCCGTGGAAAACATTTGTAAGCTCATAGAGTCAAACAAAATCGTCACAGGAGAAACGAAACAAATTTATCTTTAAAAGCAAAATGAATTTGATAGAATAGTATCAGCATAAGTTAAAATAAGTCTACACTACAAACAAGGCAATCATTTAAATTTGCACTATATAAAATAAATGTATAAACCTTTAAAAATGCAGCCTATATGAAAAGAAATGAAACAAAATATGGATGATACCTTTAATCCATACTCTAATACAGAGAAACTATAAAATATGTATATAATTTAAATAAAAGAAAACATGAAAAATGAAAAGCACAAAGTAAACTCTTTAGTTAAAAGAGTTTGTTTGGTTCTGTCCCTTTTGACTCCCGGTAGTAGCATGATGGTAATTGCTAGTGACGAAATAGCGATTGTGCAGCAAACGGGAAACATCACAGTAACAGGAACCGTAGTCGACCAAACAGGAGAACCCGTCATCGGCGTAAATGTCCTAGTAAAAGGAAGTACCAATGGAACAATCACTGATATAGACGGCAAATTCTCGCTTAAAGGCGTCTCCCCCAATTCTATCCTCACAGTGTCCTACATTGGATATAAGACAGAAACCGTCAACCTCAATGGAAAGAAAGTCCTCCAGATAATACTAAAGGAAGACTCAGAAATGCTGAATGAAGTCGTAGTAGTGGGTTACGGTACCCAGAAAAAAGTAAATATGTCAGGAGCCGTAGACGCGGTATCTTCTAAAGTACTAGAAAACCGTTCGCTATCCAATGCTGGGCTCGGTTTGCAAGGAGCTGTACCCAACCTCAACATTACAGTCACGGATGGTAATGCCAATTCCTCGCCGAAATATAATATTCGCGGTATTGGTTCCATCAACAGTGATTCGGCCGAACCCTTGATTCTAGTAGACAACATTCCCGTCACAGCCGACGAGTTCTCCCGTATGAATGCTAACGACATCGAAAACGTATCTGTACTGAAAGACGCTTCATCAGCAGCTATCTACGGTGCACGTGCTGCATTCGGCGTAATTCTAGTCACTACCAAATCTGCAAAATCGGAGAAAATCAGCGTAGCTGTCAATGCTTATTACTCAACACGTAAAATCACACGCCTGCCCGAACATGTGACCGATCCATATCAAGTAATGACCATCCAGAATCAAGCACGTACGTACAGTTTCTACACAGAAGAACAAATGGCGGAAGCCCAAAAGCGCGTTAACGACCCGTCGCTACCAGCAGTCATAGTAGACCCGAGCGACCCGAACAAATGGGCTTACTACGGACAGACGGACTGGATGGACGAAACCTACAAAAATGCAGCACCTTCCTACACTGTCAATTTCAACATTGCCCAGCGTACCAAAAAAGCTGGCTATTACCTTTCTGGCGAATACTACCGCCAAGATGGTATGTTCAAGAAAGGTAACGACATCTACGACCGTTACAATATGCGTGCTAAAGTAGATTTCCAACTCACCAACTGGCTGAACATCAGCAATAATACATCGTTTGCATTCCGCAAATACGACAAACCTAACATCGATATGGAAAGTTTCTTCCACGAGGTGAACCGCAAAAGTACGCTCGACGTAGTAAGAAACCCGGACGGAACATATACCAAATCTGGAGGTGCCATACTGGGACTGCTAGAGAATGGAGGACGTTCCGTCAACGACCGACGTGACTTTTCCACCACGTTTGCCGCTACCATCGACCTGTTGAAGGATGTATGGCAAATCAAAGCAGACGCCACCTTCCGCCGCGACAGCGAACGTACACGTAGAGCATCTTTGCCCTACTCCTACAAGCAAGGACCAGAAATGGCACTGGAACAGAACACAACTACAAGCTCTGCCCGTAACGACTCGCAGTTCTACGATAACAATGTATTCAATATATATACTGATTTCCACAAGACTTTTGCCGGCCAACACTTTGTACAAGCAATGGTAGGTTTTAACCAAGAAAACACACGTACCAACAGCTACTGGTCGAGCAGAGATCAACTAATCAGTACCTCTTTCCCAACTATCGAGCTTGCCACCGGTACTGTCAAAACCAGCGAAAGTATTACTGACTGGTCTGTTCGCGGAGCCTTCTTCCGCCTGA
This sequence comes from Bacteroides caccae, assembly GCF_002222615.2. Taxonomy (NCBI): domain Bacteria; kingdom Pseudomonadati; phylum Bacteroidota; class Bacteroidia; order Bacteroidales; family Bacteroidaceae; genus Bacteroides; species Bacteroides caccae. Next base: position 751,898 of record NZ_CP022412.2, read on the forward strand.
ACTATGTATTTGACAATCGCTACATCGTTGAGTTTAACGGCAGGTACGACGGTTCCTCCCCCTTCCCGAAGAACGACCGTTACAGCTTTTTCCCTTCTGTTTCTGCCGCATGGAACGTTTCACAAGAAAAGTTCATGGAAAATCTAAAAAACAAAATAGGACTGAACACAATGAAATTGCGTGGTTCTTACGGTAGCTTAGGTAATCAGAACGTAGGTGCATACGCCTTCTCTCCACAGATGAAAGCAGAAGAAAGCAAATGGATTCTGGACGGAAAAAAACCACTTCAGGTTATCATGCCAGGTATCGTATCCAGCTCACTGACTTGGGAACAGGTGCGTACTATCAATGGTGGTATCGACTTAGGCTTCCTCAACAATCGTCTGACAGCTGGTTTTGATTACTACGTACGCTACACCGAAGGCATGCTGACCAAAGGAAAATCCCTTCCCAGTGTATTAGGTACCAGCGAACCGAAAGAAAACGCTGCTGACCTGAAAACCCGTGGTTGGGAACTTTCATTGGCATGGAGAGACCAGTTCAACTTAGCAGATTCACCCTTCAGCTATGGCGTACGTTTCATCATCTCGGACAGCCGCTCATTCATCACCAAGTTCGATAACTACGTTTGGGACACGGACAAGAACGGTAACAAAATTCGTACCTCCATTTGGACAAACGACAATCATTATGTAGGTAAAGAATTGGGTGAAATCTGGGGATTAACTACTGAAGGATTCTTCCAGAACGAAGAAGAACTTGCTAACCATGCTGACCAGACCAAAGTAGGTGAAGATGATATGGGCTACAAGTTCTACGTAGGTGACCTGAAGTTCAAAGATATCAACGGTGACAAAGAAATCAGTAACGGCAAAGGAACTCTCGCCGATCCGGGCGACTTCAAAAAAATCGGTAACAGTTCCATACGCCTCCCCTATAGCATTGACATGGATGCCAATTGGAAAGGATTTGACCTACGCATCTTCTTGCAAGGCATAGGCAAAAGAGACTGGTACGCTGGTGGCGGTAACCACTATTTCTGGGGTATTTATGCCCAACCTTGGACTAACGTACAGAAAGGTAACCTCGATCACTGGACACCCGAAAACCGCAATGCCTACTTCCCTCGTGTGAAGCCTTATATTGCAGAAAGTACCGGTTCCGAGCTTGCTTGCCCTCAGACCAAATACCTACAAGACGCTTCCTATCTACGTCTGAAGAATGTAACCTTTGGCTACACACTACCCAAAACATGGACTAGCAAAGTAGGTATCGAACGCGTACGCTTCTACTTCAGCGGTGAAAACCTGTGCGAGTTACAACATCTGAAAGCCAACCTCGACCCGGAAGCCTTGGATTCAAGCAGCAAAACCTACCCGTTGCAGCGTTCCTTCACATTTGGTGTTAACTTGAATTTCTAAATCTGTAAACAATAACAATATGAAAACATTAAAATATATTCTTTCAGCGAGCATTAGCCTGGTATTTCTCACAGCCTGCAACGACAGCTTTCTGGAAAAGTATCCGGAAACCGAACTGAATGAAGAAGCCTTCTTCCAAACTCCGGAAGACATGGCAATCTACCTGAACAACTCCTATAAAGATTTGCCATACGGATCGGACGACCTCTATTCCGACAATATCGGTGGTTATACAGCAAGCCACGAAGTATACAGTATGCTGCATGGAACCATCAACGAAAATACCGTAGGCGGCTGGAGTAAAGACGAAGATAAAGACTGGTACAACTTGCGCAAAGCCAATGTATTGCTAGTAAATGCACATAAGGTGAAAGGTGAACAGACAGATATCGACCACTACATCGGCGTAGCACGTTTCTTTCGTGCCAATTTCTATTTCAAAATGCTAAAAAGATACGGTGCCGCTCCTTGGTACGATCATCCATTGAGTACAAATGATCCTGATCTATACAAAGGAATGGACAGTCGCGAACTGATAGCCGATAAAATCATGGAAGACTTGGAATTTGCAGCCAAGAACATCAAAGCCATTGAAAGCCGTACCTACATTAACAAATGGGCAGCCTACAGCCTGCTGGCACGATTTGCTTTGCATGAAGGTACCTTCCGTAAGTACCATACAGAACTGAATTTGACAAATACCGCCAATAATTTTCTCGAAAAAGCCGTATGGGCAACCGGAGAAATCATGAAAGCCGGATTTGAAATCACCGGAAAAGGAGCAGAAGGTTATCGAGCCCTCTTCACAGGTGACCTGAAAGGTAACAAGGAAATCATCCTCTATGCCGACTACGACCGCACATTAGGACGCGGTAGTAACACTCCCTCAGTTGTAGATTGGATGTGGCACCTAAGCCGCAGTTTAGCAGACAGTTATCTCAAGTTAAACGGTTCCCCCGCCACCTCCGACCCTAATTACGCGACAAAGACCTACAATGAAATGTTTGACGATAGAGATCCTCGTATGGCAGAAACTATCATGCCGGCAGGATTCATCAAAGCCAATGAATCACTGCCTACCGTAGCCAAACTAGATTACGGATACTTGCCTCAGTTGAAATATTACCCTCGTACAGCGGAACTGAACAGTGGATATGATGCAGGCTACAATGACATCGTTATTTTCAGATATGCAGAAACACTACTCATTAACGCGGAAGCAAAAGCAGAACTGGGTACAATCAAACAGGAAGACTTGAATGCAACAGTCAACCTATTGAGAAAGCGTGTAGGCATGCCAGATTTAAAACTCGATGTAGCCACTGACCCAAAACTCACAGTCCAATATCCTGCCGTAACCGGTACACTGGCCAATGTAATTCTAGAAATACGCCGCGAACGCCGTGTAGAACTGGCCTGCGAAGGTCTTCGTTATGATGATTTGATGAGATGGAAAGCCGGCAAATTGCTCGAAGGTCCTGCCGAAGGTGTGTATATTCCTGCATTCGGAGCTTACGACGTCACTGGTGATGGTGAGAACGATATTGCCATACTAGAATCTCCCGACAAAACAGCCGGACTAACCGAAAATGAACTGTCAAAATTGCAAAAGACTTATTACCTGGTAGATAAAGACGGCAAAAAGGGAAACATCTATCTGAGTGAAGGTAACAAAGGAAACATCCGTTTCACAATTGACCAAGGCAATCCACCCAGATTCGATGAAACAAAGTATTACTATTTTCCTATTCCGTTCAGCGAAATACAGCTTAACCCGAATTTGGAACAACCTTCGGGCTGGCGATAAGTAATTCTCCACAATTTTCAAATTATAGGCACAGATTTCATAGATTTTGCAGCTCTGATAAAATGAAAGAACTGAAATCTATGCAATCTGTGCCTGAATTTTGAAGATTATCATGTATCTTTTCTAACTTTAACGATGTGCAACATAGCGCTAAAAATGCCTAAACCTCAAAGAAGAACAATAGCAGAGATATGTTTTCCCCTTGAATGTCTATTAGACGGATTCTTCTCACGAAATATAACATTGTGCAGATAAAAGAAATATTCAAATATACTCCGGCTTTCTCATTTTATTTCTTATAAGTAAAGTACTATTTTGTCAATTATTAAAGATATAGTACAAAATCAAGGTAACATAAGAAGAATACCGGAGATTTCAACATAGTATCAGAATGAGCTAAAATAATATTTGTTTCCTTGCTTCTTTCCCCCTACCTTTGCAGCAAAGAAGATACAATATATAAATCGATTCAAAATAATAATATGAAATTACACACTACCGACCTTCTTATCATATGCGCCTATCTTATCGCTATGATTGTCATCGGTCTCATTCTTAAAAAACGGGCAGCCCAGAATATGGACTCCTACTTCTTAGGTGGAAAATCATTGCCTTTCTATATGTTGGGATTATCCAACGCCTCCGGAATGTTCGATATTACGGGCACAATGCTAATGGTATACTGGGCATTCGCTTATGGTTTCAAAAGTCTTTGGATTCCCTGGTTATGGCCGGTGTTCAACCAAATATTCCTAATGGTTTACTTATCCGTGTGGCTGCGCCGTTCGAACGTTCTCACCGGTGCCGAATGGATTAAAACCCGTTTCGGAAAAGGGAAAGGTTCTACTCTTTCACATACGATTGTTATCGTATTCGCATTACTTAGCGTACTCGGTTTTTTAAGTTACGGGTTCATAGGTATTGGTAAATTTATGGAGATATTCATCCCTTGGGAAGTAGTATCTCCATTTATTCCTTTCAATGTTCCTGCAGAATATGTTCCTCATGTATATGGTATTTTCTTTACTACCATCGCCACATTCTATGTGATGCTCGGCGGAATGCTGAGTATCGTATGGACAGATGTCGTTCAGTTTCTGATAATGACCGTGGCAGGCATCGTTATTGTCGTCATTGGTATGCAGATGGTGGCACCGGACATGATTCACTCATTTGTTCCTGCCGGCTGGGATTCGCCCTTCTTCGGCTGGACACTTGATATCGACTGGAGCAGCCGGATGAATCTCCTTACCGAGCGAATGGCCAACGAGCCTTACAGTCTGATAAGCATATTTGTTATGATGGCGTTGCTGAAAGGAATCTTTATGAGCATGGCTGGTCCCGCTCCTAACTATGATATGCAGAAGATTCTGTCCTGCAAGTCTCCGAAAGAAGCGGCAATGATGAGTGGTTCTGTATCTGTGGTGTTATTAATCCCCCGCTACCTGATGATTATGGGATTCGCATTGCTGGCTATTTACTTCTTCAAGGAAGACGGCGGAATGACACAAATGGAAGTTACACGAACGGACTTTGAGACGATTCTTCCTCACTTGATTACCCGTTATGTACCTTCCGGATTAGCTGGTCTGTTATTGGCGGGACTACTGGCAGCGTTCATGTCTACTTTCGCTTCAACGGTGAATGCGGCTCCTGCATATATCGTGAATGACATTTATCTGAAATACATCAATCCGAAAGCGAGTGTAAAAACGCAGATACGCAGCAGTTATGTGATTTCTGTTGCAGTGGTAGTGGTCAGCACCGTTATCGGATTCTTTCTGAAAGATATTAATGAAATCTTCCAATGGATTGTAGGTGCACTCTTTGGTGGATACATCGCAGCCAACGTACTCAAATGGCATTGGTGGCGTTTCAACGGCGAAGGCTATTTCTGGGGAATGACTGCCGGAGTAATAGCGGCAATCGTCATGAAATTCACTGTTCCCGACGCATGGGTATTGTATTTCTTCCCCGTTCTGTTCGGGGTTTCCCTGATAGGATGTATCGCCGGAACGTATAGCGCACCTCCGACTGACGAAGAGACACTGATCAACTTCTACACCCGTGTCCGCCCATGGGGCTGGTGGAAACCGATAGAAGAAAAAGCATTGGCGCGTTATCCTCATATCCAGCCGAACAAGAACTTCAAAAGGGATGCTTTCAACGTAGCAATCGGTATCATCTGGCAATGTGCGCTTACTATCATTCCGATGTATCTCGTTGTCCGCGAGCAACTGGGGCTCTGGAGCTCTATCGCTTTGCTTTTAGTCACCACACTCATACTAAGGAAGACTTGGTACAAACCTTTGTGCAAAGAAGAAGCACGTTACAATGAAGAAATGAAACAAGTGAAATAAAAAGAAATAATTAGCTTAACACACTAAAAACCAGAGGACTGACCATGAAAAGATTATCTGTTATCCTAGTATCATTTTTACTATATCTGCCACTAAGCGCTCAATTTAAAGGAACAGTCTATGTCGACACCGACCAATCAGGACTATTTAATAAAGGTGATAAACCGCTGGCGGGAGTTATGGTAACAGACGGCTTGAACGTAGTAAAAACAGATAAGAAAGGTCGGTTCTCTTTACCCGGATTCGATAAAACAAGATTTATCAGCATTACAACTCCCGCCGGATTTGAAACGGAGCAATTCTATCTTTCCACCAAAGAGAATAGAAAAAGCTACGACTTTATCTTAACTGAAAGTGAACGGACAAAAGCCAGGGAACATTCTTTCGTTCAAATCACCGATACCGAAGTGACCGGTGGAATGGGACGTTGGGTAACTGACCTTCAGCAATATGTAAAGAATGAAAAGCCCGCTTTCCTGATTCATACCGGAGACATCTGTTACGAACCGGGGCTGACAATGCATAACCAAATAGTGAACGCACAGACAATGGATTGCCCCGTTTACTACTGCATCGGCAATCACGACTTAGTGAAAGGTAGCTATGGCGAAGAGCTTTATGAATCTCTCTATGGTCCGACGTGGTACTCATTTGATATGGGTAACGTTCATTATGTAGTCACCCCAATCGACCACGGAGACCACCCGACTAATTATACTCAAAAAGATGTATACAACTGGCTGAAGAATGACCTTGCCATGATGAAGAAAGAACAGGCATTGATCCTCTTCAACCATGACCTGTTTACCGCAAGTGACACATTCGTATTCAAAGCCGATAAAGAGCATACACTTGACCTACGTGCTTTCAATACAAAAGCCCAAATCTACGGACACATGCACTACAACTATGTCCGCAATCAAAACGGAATCTATACAATCTGTACCGGTACATTGGATAAAGGCGGTATTGATCATTCTCCTTCTTCTTTCAGAGAAATAAAAGTAGACGGCAATGACAATATCACAACGCAACTACGGTATACCTTCATCGAGCCGCAGATTGCCATAGTCTCCCCGATGAACAATCAAATTTCCGCAGCTACCGGAGACCGGCTTCCTGTTTCTGTCAATACCTATCATGCACAGGCTAAAACATCACACGTCTCCTACATCCTAAGCGATATAGAGAATAATCAGGAGATAGCCAAAGGCAACCTTATCTCCCTCACCGACTGGAACTGGAGCAGAGACATTCAAATGCCTGCGAATGAAAACGGAAGAAAGCTACAACTCACAGTAACTTCATTCTTTAATGACGGCAAGAAAGCAACCGCCACCAGCCGATTCACTTATCAAAAAGACTTCAAGCCGGCTACAATCCCGGGCGAGGACTGGAATACCCTGCTTCAAAATGCCGCACACTCCGGAGGAATCAATAATTCTCAAATCAAGCTCCCCCTGCAACTGCAATGGACAGCCAACACAGGCAGCAACATCTTCATGGCTTCCCCTATTATCGCCGGACAGAAAGTATTTATCGCTACCACCGATGACAATATACCACTGAACACATTTGTCTGTGCATTCGATTTCAATTCCGGCAAACTGTTATGGAAATTCCGCACGGCAAACTCGGTGAAGAACACAATTGCCTATGAAAACGGAATTGTAATAGCACAGGACGCTGCCTGCAATCTGTACGCTTTGGATGCAGAATCCGGAAAATTACTCTGGAAACAATATATCAAACTGAACAGCTATCCTTACTTAACGGAAGGAATAACAATAGATAAAGGAGTAGTCTACGCCGGAATTGGTGCCGGACTATCCGCCTATGACTTAAAGACAGGACAAACAATATGGATTAACAAGGACTGGAGACAACGGGAAGGTGCTACTACAACGCTAACTGTTGCCGGAAATGTATTAGTCAGCGGAACTCAATGGGGAGGATTATACGGTAACGACATTCACACCGGAAAACAACTCTGGAAACTCTCTGATAACGGACTTCGTAACCGGGGAGCCTCTCCGGTCTATAAAGACGGGAAATTATGGATCATCTCCTCCAAAAGCTTCTTCGTCATAGAACCGCAAACCGGAAAAGTACTCCAACAGAAAGAGTTGTCAGCCAACCTGGACGTAACATCCACACCACTTATTACCGAACAGGAAATTATCTTCGGCACTGCCGACCGCGGAGTTTTCGCACTGGACAAAGCTACGCTTTTCAATAAATGGAGAGCAGAGACTTTGCCTTCGCTGGTATACACAGCTCCTTATTCCACCACTCCGCAAGCCGGAGTAGAAACAAGCCCAGTGGCATCACAAGGAGTTATTTACATCGGAGCTTCCGATGGTTATCTATATGCTATCGACCGGACAACGGGAATTATAAAAGACAAATATAATCTCGGAGCACCGATATTCTCAACCGTAGCCGTATCAGGAAACCGGATGATTGTCTGTGACTTTGCAGGAAATGTTTATTGCTTTATATCAAAATAAACTTATTCCTCATTATCGTAATGTATAAACCCAATCGGTCGTCGATGCTTTGATTTCAGAGATTCCGTTTTTTCTTTATCGGCCAATTCTGATAAAGCCAGATAAATACTATCCAATTCCTTCCGGGTATCTTCACTGAGGTCGTTTATGGCTTCCAAAGTCTCCTCGCCGATTTGGTTAATCATTGCGAATGCTTTACTTCCTTGACTTTCCAGTTCTTGTATGCGCTGTCTCAGTTCGTCTATTTCTTGATTCTTGGTATCACTGACCAAGACATATTGACGAATACTGACAAAGGCACGCATAATATTAATATTGACCTTAATAGCAACTGTTGAATGCAGAACGCTTGAAAGCATGGCTACCCCCTGTTCCGTAAACGCAAATGGAGTGTAAGCACTAAAATTATATTGGGGTATCCCAATTTGGGATACCCTACTGGACAACAAGCAGTTAGCCTCTTCATTTGTCAATTCAAACATGAAATCATCTGGAAAACGTTCCATATTACGCCTCACAGCACGCTTCAATAACCGTGTTTCTGTTCCATAGAGTTCCGCCAAATCAAAATCAAGCATTACCTTCTGTCCCCGAATCTCATATATCTTATTCTGAATAATTTGTAGTTCCATGATATGTGTTATAGTATTTCGAACAAAGGTAGCCCTAAATTCAGTTTAAACAACTACTAATTGCTTTTTATTTTCCAAAACCGACCTGCCTCTCACACAGTTTTTGCCACCCTCTGCGTTGTACTTTGAAGATTATCACGTATCTTTGCTTCCTCAATCATAAATACGAGATATGGCTATTACAATCAAGAAAGTCTCTACAAAGAGAGAACTTAAGAAATTTATCCGTTTCAATTACAGAATGTACAAGGGCAATCCGTACTCCGTCCCCGACCTTTACGACGATATGCTCAATACATTTAACAAGCGTAAGAATGCAGCATTCGAATTCTGTGAAGCAGATTATTTTCTGGCATACCAGGATGACAAGATCGTAGGACGTGTAGCCGCCATTATCAACAACCGTGCCAACGAGAAATGGGGTTGCAAGAACGTCCGTTTCGGGTGGATAGACTTCATTGACGACCCTGAAGTATCCTCCGCTCTCATCAAAACAGTAGAAGACTGGGGAAAGGAACGGGGCATGACTCACATTGCCGGACCTCTCGGATTCACCGATTTCGATGCGGAAGGTATGCTGATTGAAGGTTTCGACCAACTCAGCACCATGGCCACTATCTACAACCACCCCTACTATCCCGTACACATGGAGAAACTCGGCTTCGAGAAAGACGCCGACTGGGTGGAATACAAAATCTATATCCCGGACGCCATTCCCGACAAGCACAAGCGTATCTCCGAACTGATTCAACGAAAATACAACCTCAAGATAAAAAAATATACCTCCGGGAAAAAAATAGCCAAAGACTACGGACAGGAAATATTCGAACTGATGAACGAAGCGTACAGCCCGCTCTACGGCTACTCTCCGTTGACGCAGCGACAAATCAACCAGTACGTAAAGATGTACCTCCCGATACTCGACCTGCGAATGGTGACTCTTATCACCGATGCCGATGACAAACTGGTTTGCGTAGGTATCTCCATGCCGTCGCTTGCCGAAGCGCTGCAAAAGTCACACGGACGTCTGCTGCCGCTCGGATGGTTCTATCTGTTGAAAGCATTATTCATGAAACGACGTGCGAAAATGCTTGATTTACTACTTGTTGCCGTGAAACCGGAATACCAGAATAAAGGTGTTAACGCTTTGTTATTTTCCGATTTAATTCCGGTTTATCAAAAATTAGGTTTTATCTTTGCGGAAAGCAACCCCGAACTGGAACTGAACGGAAAGGTTCAGGCACAATGGGATTACTTTGAGACTCAACAACATAAGCGCCGCCGTGCGTTCATCAAAGAGATAAAATAAAAAAACAGCTATGGAAGAGAACGAATTGATACCTGTAGACAACAACAATGCAGTAGAGTACACTGACGACAACATCCGCCACCTGAGCGACATGGAACATGTGCGCACACGCCCCGGTATGTATATCGGTAGGCTGGGCGACGGTGCACATGCCGAAGACGGAATCTATGTCCTCCTGAAAGAAGTGATTGACAACAGTATTGACGAGTTCAAGATGCAAGCCGGTAAGAAAATCGAGATTACCGTTGAAGAAAACCTTCGTGTCAGTGTGCGTGACTACGGACGAGGCATTCCGCAAGGAAAGCTGATTGAAGCCGTCAGTATGCTGAATACCGGTGGTAAGTACGACAGCAAGGCATTTAAGAAAAGCGTCGGGTTGAACGGTGTCGGTGTGAAAGCCGTCAACGCACTGAGCTCCCGTTTCGAGGTACGCAGTTACCGCGACGGGAAAGTCCGCATCGCCACTTTCTCCAAAGGTACCCTGCTGACTGATGAAACGCAGACCACCGAAGAAGACAACGGAACTTATATCTTCTTCGAACCGGACAATACATTATTCCTGAATTATTGTTTCAAGCCCGAATTTATCGAGACCATGCTACGTAACTATACGTACCTCAACACAGGGCTTGCCATTATCTATAACGGTCACCGCATCCTGTCACGTAACGGTCTTGTAGACCTGCTGAATGACAACATGACGGCAACCGGCCTCTACCCTATCATCCACCTGAAAGGAGAAGACATCGAAATAGCCTTCACCCACACCGGACAATACGGAGAAGAATATTACTCCTTCGTCAACGGTCAGCACACCACCCAGGGAGGTACTCACCAGAGTGCTTTCAAGGAACATATCGCCCGTACTATCAAAGAGTTCTTCAACAAGAACATGGATTATACGGACATCCGCAACGGACTCGTTGCCGCCATTGCCGTCAACGTGGAGGAACCGATCTTCGAGAGCCAGACCAAGACGAAGCTGGGTTCTACCAACATGGCGCCCGGCGGCATGACCGTCAATAAATACGTAGGCGACTTCATCAAACTGGAAGTGGACAACTTCCTCCACAAGAATGCGGACGTAGCCGAAGCTATCCAGCAAAAGATACAGGAATCGGAAAAGGAACGTAAAGCCATTGCAGGCGTAACGAAACTGGCCCGCGAACGTGCCAAGAAAGCTAACCTGCATAACCGCAAACTGCGTGACTGCCGTATCCACCTCAACGACCCGAAAGGAAAAGGGCTGGAAGAAGATTCCTGCATCTTCATCACCGAGGGAGACTCTGCAAGCGGTTCCATCACCAAGAGCCGTGATGTCAACACACAAGCGGTATTCAGCCTCCGTGGTAAACCGTTGAATTCTTTCGGGCTGACAAAGAAAGTGGTGTACGAGAACGAAGAATTCAACCTGCTCCAGGCAGCCCTGAATATAGAAGACGGAATCGAAGGACTGCGTTACAACAAAGTGATTGTAGCAACTGATGCCGATGTGGACGGTATGCACATCCGCCTGTTGCTGATTACCTTCTTCCTGCAATTCTTCCCCGACCTTATCAAGAAGGGACACGTATACATCTTGCAGACTCCTCTGTTCCGTGTACGCAACAAGAAAAAGACGCTCTATTGTTACAGCGAGGAGGAACGCGTCAATGCTATCAATGAACTAAGCCCGAATCCGGAAATCACCCGATTCAAAGGATTGGGAGAGATCTCACCGGACGAGTTCAAGCACTTTATCGGCAAAGATATGCGCCTGGAACAAGTGACATTGCGCAAAACGGACGCAGTAAAAGAACTACTGGAATTCTACATGGGTAAAAACACCATGGAACGACAGAACTTTATTATAGACAACTTGGTTATTGAAGAAGACTTGGCATCATGAGAAAAGCAATATTCCCGGGTACATTCGACCCTTTCACCATCGGACATTATTCGGTAGTGGAACGTGCACTCACCTTTATGGACGAAATCGTGATAGGAATCGGTATCAACGAAAACAAGAATACGTATTTCCCTATCGACAAAAGAGAGGAAATGATTCGGGAACTCTACAAGGACGACCCTCGTATCCGGGTAATGTCATACGATTGTCTGACAATTGACTTCGCACAGGAAGTAGGAGCAAAGTTTATTGTCCGCGGTATCCGCACCGTAAAAGACTTCGAATACGAAGAAACGATTGCAGACATCAACCGCAAACTGGCAGGTATCGAAACCATTCTGCTTTTCACGGAGCCGGAACTGACTTGTGTCAGCTCTACTATTGTACGCGAGCTATTGACCTTTAATAAAGACATCAGCCAGTTTATTCCGAAAGGGATGAAGATCAGTTGAGAAGAATAGAACCTAAAATAACAAGATTATGAATAAGATTACAATATACGTTCTCCTGGCTTGCCTATGGACAGTATCAGCCGTACAGGCCCAGAGTTTCGGCTCGCCCGCCATGCGCAAGCTGCAAATGGCAGAGTTTGCAATCTCCAACTTTTATGTAGATAAAGTAGACGAAGACAAGCTGGTAGAAGAAGCTATCATTAAAATGCTGGCCCAACTCGACCCGCACTCCACCTACTCGGACGCCGAAGAAGTGAAGAAGATGAACGAACCGCTTCAAGGTAATTTCGAAGGCATCGGCGTACAATTCCAGATGATTGAAGATACGCTGTTGGTGGTGCAACCTGTCAGCAACGGTCCTTCCGAGAAAATAGGAATCCTTGCAGGCGATCGTATCATCGCCGTCAACGACAGCGCCATTGCAGGTGTAAAGATGAGTACGGAAGAAATCATGAAGCGTCTTCGCGGTCCGAAAGGCTCGAAAGTAAACCTGAAAATTGTCCGTCGCGGCGTCCAAGACCCGTTGGTATTCACCGTAAAAAGAGACAAGATACCTATCCTCAGCCTTGACGCGTCCTATATGATTCAGCCGAAGACAGGCTATATCCGCATCAACCGCTTCGGGGCAACGACTGCCGAAGAATTCAAGAAAGCAATGAAAGAACTTCAGAAGCAAGGAATGAAGGATATGATTCTCGACTTGCAAGGCAACGGAGGAGGCTACCTCAATGCAGCTATCGACCTTGCCAACGAATTTTTGGGTCAAAAGGAATTAATCGTCTACACCGAAGGACGGACTGCCAAACGCAGTGACTTCTACGCCAAAGGTAACGGCGAGTTCCGTAACGGCCGCCTCATCGTATTGGTAGACGAATATACAGCTTCCGCCAGTGAGATTGTCAGCGGCGCAGTGCAGGATTGGGACAGAGGTATCATCGTAGGCCGCCGTTCTTTTGGCAAAGGACTGGTTCAACGCCCGATCGACTTGCCCGACGGCTCAATGATCCGCCTGACGATCGCCCGTTATTATACTCCCGCCGGCCGCTGCATCCAAAAGCCTTACGACAGCTCGACAGATTACAATAAAGACCTGATAGAGCGCTTCAACCACGGTGAACTGATGAATGCCGACAGCATTCACTTCCCCGACTCATTGAAAGTACAGACCAAGAAACTCGGCCGTACCGTTTACGGCGGAGGCGGTATCATGCCGGATTATTTCGTGCCGATTGACACCACTCTTTACACGGATTATCACCGCAACCTGGTAGCCAAAGGCGCCGTTATCAAATTCACCATGAAGTTTATCGAAGGACACCGAAAGGAACTGGCCAACAAGTACAAGAAGTTCGAATCGTTTAATGCGAAGTTCATCATAGACGATGATATGCTGGCAACCTTGCGTGAAATGGGTGAGAAAGAAGGCGTGAAGTTCAATGAAGAGCAGTATCAGAAATCGCTCCCGCTCATCAAGACGCAACTCAAAGCCTTGATCGCCCGCGATCTTTGGGATATGAACGAATATTTCCGGGTGATGAATACGACGAACGAAAGTGTACAGAAGGCGTTGGAGATTCTCAATTCGGAGGAATATCAGAAGAAACTGAGAGCAAATTAATCCTTATCTCTCCCGATAGAAAACACACATTTCTCTTTCACCTATCACCGTCGGTAATCAAACGCTTTATTCATCGAGGTTTCCGGCGGTGATAGGTTGTTTCTTAACCTATCACCACATCTATCACCTATCACCGCCGGATTACGCTTCGCAATATAGTTCGGACCCTTTCCAAGCATACACAGTCATCATGACAAGGTGAACAAGTTCCTTAAACAAGCAGGAATACTTTGCTTTTCTCCCTTATATAGTTTATCTTTGCTACCGATATAGTCTACTCACCACAGCCGTGACGAATTCCTGCCACGGCCATGACGAGAAGCTACCACAGCCGTGGCAAGTAGTTACCACGGCTGTGACAAATGAACGATCAAGGCACCGGAACACAACTATCCTTATGCCTTAATCAAAGAATAAAGGCAGGACAACTTATATAAAGCCGCTTGATAACAAACAAACAACAGCTATATAACACAATCCCCTCTAAGTCCCAAAGATTATTAACCCGGTTTGCAACGACAAAATACGATGTCCTTACAAATAAAATAAATAGAAAATAATGGCAATACAATTTGAATTGTACAAAACTCCCCGTCCCAAGGACGAGACAGACAAAGAGACATACCACGCACGTGTGGTCAACTTCCAGCATATCGACACGGATTATCTGGCCAGACAAATCCAAACGGCAACTTCACTGACCGAGGGAGACGTAAAATCTGTCCTCGAATCTCTAAGCCACTTTATGGGGGAGCGGCTCCGGGAGGGGGAAAGCGTCCATTTGGATGGTATCGGTTACTTTCAGATAAAGCTGAACAGTCAGGAACCAATCACTTCGCCCAAACTAAAGGCAAACCAAATCAAACTCAAAGCCAACATCAGTTTCAAGGCGGATATCAAACTTAAAAAGTCGGTAAGCGTCGTACATCTGGAACGAAGCAAACTGAAACGGCATTCAGCCTCCCGCTCGAACGAAGAGGTTGACAAGCTCCTGACAAATTACTTCAGCAACAACTCGATATTGACGCGCCCCGACTTTCAAGGGCTGTGCAACTTTACCGCTACCACTGCCGCCCGGCACATCAGACGGCTGAAAGAGGAAAAGAAATTGCAGAATATCAATACATATTATAATCCGATCTATGCGCCGATGCCGGGGTATTATGGCAGGGCGAAGCTATGAGAAATACGATCAGAATAGTAAAAAGAACTTGCCTAAAGACAGAAAGTAGTAAAATATTCTCTATCTTTAGGCGTACAATAAAAAAATAGATGTAAGCACAAACTTATATTTGAAGAAATGCAACACCTATATATCTATGAATAAACTAATACTAACCGGCCTGCTGGCAGCCGGAGCAATGACACACATTCAAGGTGCTCAATTTGCCGGACAAGAAAACCAACAACAAGACCCGAAGGATAAAAGCCGGCGGCCCAATATCCTTTTTATCCTGAGCGACGACCATACCTCACAGGCATGGGGAATCTATGGCGGAGTTCTGGCAGATTATGCTTATAACAGCAATATCCGCCGGCTGGCAAACGAAGGTGTAGTGCTCGACAACTGCTTCTGCACCAACTCTATCTCCGCCCCCAGCCGCGCCAGTATCCTCACCGGACTTTACAGTCACCGGAACGGGCTTTATACGTTAGCCGATTCGTTGGATACTTCAATTCCCACACTGGCAACCGTCCTGCAAGCCAACGGCTACAATACCGGACTTGTCGGTAAATGGCATATTAAATCGCAACCGCAAGGGTTCGACTATTATTCCATTTTCTACGACCAGGGAGAATACCGCGACCCTACTTTCATCGAAAGCAGCGACCCATGGCCGGGCAACCGTCCGTTCGGCGAGCGCGTGCCCGGTTTCTCCACCGACCTCGTCGCAGAAAAAGCGATCAACTGGATCAAGCAGCAGGACAGCAACCAGCCTTTCCTGATGTGCTGCCATTTCAAAGCCACCCACGAGCCATACGACTACCCGACACGCATGGAACACCTTTATGACGGAGTCACCTTCCCCGAACCGGAGAACTTCCTCGACTGGGGACCGGAAACGAACGGGCGTTCTTTCCAAGGGCAAACGCTCGAAGAACTGGGACATCGCTGGCGAGTTGCTTCCAAAGACCCGGACAAGTGGTGGTGCCGCTATCCCGGACTACCTTTCAACACCGACGGAATGCAACGGACCACCGCCCGGCGTGCAATTTATCAAAAACTGATCCGCGACTATCTGCGTTGCGGAGCCACCATAGACGACAACATCGGCAAACTCCTCAAAACACTGGACGAAATGGGTATTGCCGACAACACCATCGTTGTTTATGTCTCCGACCAAGGTTACTTCCTCGGCGAACACGGCTTCTTCGACAAACGAATGTTTTATGAAGAAACCGCCCGTATGCCCTTCGTCATCCGTTATCCGAAAAAAATCCCCGCCGGGAAACGCCTGAAAGACCTGATACTCAACGTCGACTTTGCACCGACACTGGCCGAATTTGCCGGAGTGAAAATGGAGAATGTACAAGGACACAGCTTCACCGACAACCTCGAAGGAAAAACTCCGGCAGACTGGCGGAAAGAAATCTATTACCGTTACTGGACGAATCACGCTATCCGCCCGGCACATTTCGCTATCCGTTCCGAGCGCTACAAACTCATATTCTATTACGCAAAGAATCTGGACATGACCGATACGGAAAACTTTGATTTCACTCCTGCATGGGATTTCTATGATTTAGAAGAAGACCCGCACGAGAATCATAATTTGTATAACGATCCGAAATACGCTCCTATCATCAGACAGATGAAAAAAGATTTATTGAATCTTCGCAAGGAAGTAGGTGACACCGACGAGAAATATCCGGAGATGCAGGAATTACTGGAGAAGTACTATAAATAAGATTTCACTACGGAGGACACAGAGTTTTTATAACGGTGCTGTCAACTTTCTGCTCAAACATAAATGAAAGAAAAAGTTCCGTTTTCCGCAAAAAAACTTATCTTTGTTCCCGGAAGATAATAATTCACGCATAAAACTCATGCCAAAAGATTCATTTTGCATACAATACACCAACTGCACAGGATGTCCCAATGTCAACGAGAACATCCTTGTGTATAGAAACCTACCCAAAGGAGCGCATATCCCGAAGGATAAGTGCACGCAAAACTGTATGCTTTTCATGATAAAAGGCGAATTACTTATCAACAGTGAAGAATATCCCGGAAATATCCTGCGCGAAAAGCAATTTATCCTGCAAGCTATCGGCTCGAAAATAGAGTTGCTTGCCCTCACGGACGTTGAATACATCGTCTACTGGTTTAATGAGTTACCCCTGCTTTGCGAAGAACGTTACCGTGAAATAACGGAACAGGCAGAAGCACCGCTGACCTACACTCCGCTGATCATGAGTGAAAGGCTTCATCATCTCATCACCAGTATGCCCGAATTTCTCGGTGAAGAATCACCTTGCAGCAAGTTCATCGAACTGAAATGCAAAGAGTTGGCTTTCCTCATCACCAATTATTATCCGACGCCTCAATTAAGTTCATTCTTCTATCCGATCAGTACGTACACAAAAAGTTTCCATTATTTTGTAATGCAAAACTACAACACGGTGAAGAACGTAGAAGAATTTGCGCATTTGGGAGGTTATACCACCACTACTTTCCGCCGGCTTTTTAAAAACCTCTACGGCATACCTGTATACGAATGGATACTGGAGAAAAAGCGGGAAGGCATTCTGGAAGATCTCCAGCGTACCAATATGCGAATTACAGAGATTTGTAACCGCTACGGTTTCGACTCTCTATCCCACTTCGCACACTTTTGCAAAGACTCTTTCGGCGACACTCCCCGAGCGCTGCGAAAGAAGGCGGCCAACGGTGAAAAAATCGGAAAGGTTGCCGATTAAGGAATAATTTCTTTAATTCCTTGCTCAATCAATCTATTTCCCCTATTTTTGCAGTCCGTAAGAGGTGTAAAACGTTGAAATTTTAGTTCTAACAATTAAATAATTTAAATTCAATCATTTATGTGGTTAAGTAATTCATCTGTAGGAAGGAAAGTGGTGATGAGCGTTACCGGTATCGCCCTTGTCCTGTTTCTAACATTTCACATGGCGATGAACCTGGTTGCAATCATCTCGGCTGATGGTTACAACATGGTTTGTGAGTTCCTGGGAGCAAACTGGTATGCGTTAGCGGCTACCGTAGGACTGGCTGCTCTTTTCGTAATTCACATCATCTATGCCTTCTGGCTGACAATGCAGAATCGCAAAGCGCGTGGTAGCGAACGCTATGCAGTGGTTGACAAGCCGAAAACCGTTGAGTGGGCTTCTCAAAACATGCTGGTGTTGGGTCTTATCGTAATCGTAGGCCTTGGCTTACACTTGTTCAACTTCTGGGCAAAAATGCAGTTGCCGGAACTGATGCACAACATGGGTATGCACGCCGACACACTGACGTTGGCTTATGCCGCAAACGGTGCTTATCACATCCAGCAGACTTTCTCTTGCCCGATTTACGTGGTTCTTTACCTCGTTTGGCTGTTTGCTCTGTGGTTCCACCTTACTCACGGTTTCTGGAGCTCTATGCAATCACTGGGGTGGAACAACAAAGTATGGATCAACCGTTGGAAATGTATTTCTAACATCTATTCAACGATTGTAGTACTCGGTTTCGCACTCGTAGTAGTGGTATTCTTCGCGAAATCACTGATTTGTGGCGGTGCTTGCTAAATAGTAAATTGTAAATGATTAAATTGTAAATAATATTATGATCAAGATAGATTCAAAAATTCCAGAAGGCCCGGTGGCTGAGAAATGGACCAACTATAAAGCTCACCAGAAATTGGTGAATCCCGCTAATAAACGTCGTTTGGATATCATCGTTGTGGGTACGGGTCTGGCAGGTGCTTCTGCCGCTGCTTCACTCGGTGAAATGGGTTTCAGAGTATTCAACTTCTGTATTCAGGACTCTCCGCGTCGTGCACACTCTATCGCTGCACAAGGTGGTATCAACGCAGCCAAGAACTATCAGAATGACGGTGACTCGGTTTACCGTTTGTTCTATGATACAGTAAAAGGTGGTGACTACCGTGCCCGCGAAGCTAACGTATATCGTCTGGCTGAAGTATCAAACGCTATCATCGACCAATGTGTAGCTCAAGGTGTTCCTTTCGCTCGCGAATACGGCGGTACGCTGGACAACCGTTCTTTCGGTGGCGCACAGGTTTCACGTACTTTCTACGCTAAAGGTCAGACAGGCCAGCAGTTGTTGCTGGGTGCTTACTCCGCACTGAGCCGTCAGGTAAACGTAGGTACTGTAAAACTTTACACCCGCTATGAAATGCAGGACGTTGTCATCGTTGACGGACGTGCCCGCGGTATCATTGCCAAAAACCTTGTAACAGGTAAATTGGAACGTTTCGCCGCTCACGCAGTAGTTATCGCTACCGGTGGTTACGGAAACGCTTACTTCCTGTCTACAAACGCTATGGGTTGTAACTGTACGGCTGCTGTTTCTTGCTACCGCAAGGGTGCCGTATTTGCTAACCCCGCATACGTTCAGATCCACCCGACTTGTATTCCGGTACACGGTGACAAACAGTCTAAACTGACATTGATGTCCGAATCTCTTCGTAACGACGGTCGTATCTGGGTTCCGAAGAAGAAAGAAGACGCTGTGAAACTCCAGAAGGGCGAAATCAAAGGAAGCGATATTCCTGAAGAAGACCGCGACTACTACTTGGAACGCCGCTATCCGGCATTCGGTAACCTGGTTCCGCGTGACGTTGCCAGCCGTGCCGCTAAAGAACGTTGCGACGCAGGTTTCGGTGTAAACAACACCGGTTTGGCCGTATTCCTCGATTTCTCCGAAGCTATCAACCGTTTGGGCATCGACGTTGTTCTTCAACGTTACGGCAACCTCTTCGATATGTATGAAGAAATCACCGACGTTAATCCGGGCGAACTGGCAAAAGAAATCAATGGCGTGAAATATTATAACCCGATGATGATTTATCCGGCTATCCACTATACAATGGGTGGTATCTGGGTAGACTACGAACTGCAAACCACCATCAAAGGTCTGTTCGCTATCGGTGAATGTAACTTCTCCGACCACGGTGCAAACCGCCTTGGTGCTTCTGCATTGATGCAAGGTCTGGCCGACGGTTACTTCGTATTGCCTTACACTATCCAGAACTATCTGGCAGACCAGATTACTGTTCCCCGTTTCTCTACTGACCTTCCCGAATTTGCGGAAGCGGAAAAAGCTGTTCAAGCTAAGATCGACAAGTTCATGAGCATACAAGGTAATGAATCTGTTGATTCTATCCACAAGAAACTGGGTCACATCATGTGGGAATATGTAGGTATGGGACGTACGGCAGAAGGCTTGAAGAAAGGTATTGCTGCAC
This sequence comes from Bacteroides caccae, assembly GCF_002222615.2. Lineage (NCBI taxonomy): Bacteria > Pseudomonadati > Bacteroidota > Bacteroidia > Bacteroidales > Bacteroidaceae > Bacteroides > Bacteroides caccae. The sequence goes on from NZ_CP022412.2 coordinate 772,323, forward strand.
TGAAAGAAATCCGCAAGGAATTTGAAACCAACCTGTTTATCCCCGGTTCTAAAGAAGGCATGAACGTAGAGCTTGACAAAGCAATCCGCCTGTACGACTTCATCACAATGGGTGAACTTGTTGCTTACGATGCATTGAACCGTAACGAAAGTTGTGGTGGTCACTTCCGTGAAGAATACCAGACTGAAGAAGGAGAAGCCAAACGTGATGACGAAAACTTCTTCTACGTAGCTTGCTGGGAATATCAAGGTGACGATGAAAAGGCTCCGATATTGATCAAAGAACCGCTGGTATACGAAGCTATCAAGGTTCAGACCCGTAACTACAAGAGCTAATCGGTGAAGTTAAACATTTAAAAGAATTAGAAGACAATGGATAAAAATATATCATTTACACTGAAGGTATGGCGCCAAGCTGGTCCGAAAGCTAAAGGTGCTTTTGAAACCTACCAAATGAAAGATATTCCCGGTGATACTTCCTTCCTCGAAATGCTGGATATTCTGAACGAACAGCTCATCAGCGAAAGAAAAGAACCGGTAGTATTCGATCACGACTGCCGCGAAGGTATCTGCGGTATGTGTTCTCTTTACATCAACGGACATCCGCACGGTCCTGCAACAGGTGCTACTACCTGCCAGATTTATATGCGTCGCTTCAACGACGGTGACACCATTACCGTTGAACCTTGGCGTTCGGCCGGTTTCCCTGTTATCAAGGACTTAATGGTAGACCGTACCGCTTACGACAAAATCATGCAGGCAGGTGGTTACGTGAGCGTTCGTACAGGTGCTCCGCAGGATGCCAACGCTATCCTGATACCGAAGCCTGTGGCCGATGAAGCTATGGATGCCGCTTCTTGTATCGGTTGCGGTGCTTGTGTAGCTGCATGTAAGAATGGTTCTGCTATGTTATTCGTTTCTGCAAAGGTCAGCCAGTTGAACTTGCTTCCGCAAGGTAAACCGGAAGCTTTGCGCCGCGCAAAAGCCATGTTGTCTAAAATGGACGAACTGGGATTCGGTAACTGTACCAATACTCGCGCTTGCGAGGCGGAATGTCCGAAGAACATCTCTATCAGCAACATCGCCCGCTTGAACCGCGACTTCATCATCGCAAAACTGAAAGACTAAATTTATTGCTAAGTTTTAAGAGTCGAGGGACAATTTGATTAATGACAGAATCCCCTGCCGGCATGCCGGCAGGGGATTTATTCTTATCAACACAAAATAATTAATATGAAACAACTCTTTCTTATCTGTATGACAACAGTATGTCTGCTATCGTTTCAAACGATACAAGGACAGCAAGTAGTTCCTGCACAGAGAGCACAAATGATCCCTGCCAAAAAAATGCAAATGACTCTTGCACAACCGGATGGCATCGCTTTCCGCGAACTCTCTTTTGCCAGTGCATTGAAAATGGCTAAAGAAGAAAACAAACTACTTTTTGTAGATTGTTTTACCACTTGGTGTGGCCCTTGTCGAATGTTGTCCAAGGTAGTTTTTAAAGATTCTCTGGTTGCCGATTACTTCAACCGCCATTTTGTCAATCTGAAAATGGATATGGAAAAAGGAGAAGGGATAGATATCAGAAAAAAATATGATGTGCGAGGCTATCCCACCCTTCTTTTCCTAAATTCAAGTGGTGAAGTAGTACATCGCCTTCTTGGTGCCGACGAAGCGTCTGCACTGTTGGAAAAAGTAAAACTGGGAGTAGAGTCCGGCGGAATTTCAGGTCTTAGGAAACGCTATGAAGCGGGTGAGCGTGACTCTGCCTTTGTCTGCGGATATATCAATGTACTTTCTGCCGCCAACCGTGAAGAAGAGGCGGGAAAAGTAGCTGCTGATTTCTTACAGGGAAAAGAACAGAAAATACTGGAATATGAAGGTTATTTCTCAATATTCTACCGCTATATACATGATATCAACTCCTCGGCATTTTTATATGTGGTAAATCATAAGAAGGAGATAGCCGACAGATTTCCACAACAAGCTTCTTCGCTCAACCGTAGAATACTTGAAGACTGGATTATCGGCTCTTATACATATCTGAAAGTGGATGAGTCGAAACATTGTACATTCGACGAACAAGGACTGAATGCTTATGTCACTCGTATGAAACAGATGAATGTAGCAGAAGCCGACATGATAGGCGAAAATCTACGGCTTAACAGAGACGGCATTATGAACCAGTGGGACTCGTTTGTAAAACGGGGAGACAAACTACTTGCTTCACACACAATTCTAGGCGATGAAGAACAATTATTGCAGTGGGTGAAATGGATGAACAAAGCATGTGCAGATATGTCATTACGCGAAAAAGCTACTCAATGGTGCGAAAAAGCTTGTGCAGACTTAATAAAGAAAAACGAAGAGATCAAGAAAAATCTGCCTCCCGGTGCAATTCCTGCTATTTCTATGATAGATTATAAAGCACAGTTGCTACAAGTAGCAGAAAAATTGAGGAAACCAATGGAGCAGAACTGAGAATCTATAATAAAGCATAAATATAGATAGAGGTTGTCTCAATGTAGAGAGTTCAGCCTCTGTCATTTATCAGCAAATCGTAACTTCTTTCTATCTACGTAAATTACGAGGAGAAGCCCCAAAGGATTTTTTACAGAAATTGGAGAAGTGAGGTAATGACTCAAATCCATATTTATAGCATATTTCAGAGATTGTACATTCTGAGTTTTGCAAATCGTCCAAAACGTTTTCCTTGCGGCGTGCCAGCATCCATTCATACACAGGTTCATGAAAGACACTATTGAAAATCCTACGGAATGTACTGATAGTGTATCCGCCTAATTGTGCCAGTTCTTCTACCGTCTTTACTTTTTTATAATTCTGAATGACAAAACATTGAAAGCCATTTGTATATTTGGAAAGTGGATGTACCAAGCTCGCAAGATCATAATCGGAGTAGTAGTAACCCAACACAAATGCCAATTCCTTCCGTTTGAGAGACAACAATTCCCGACAGACTTTATCTCCCTTCAAATAGGTTATAGAGCCATTCAAGAAATATTGTAATTCAGGAATTATTTTTAAAGGGGAATAGATAAGCGGAGGAGATACCTCTTTCATGATATGATTAAAACGCAAATCGCAAAACAACTCCGGTTGAACGAAACGATAATAAATACATTCGCATTCAGTCATAGCAAGCATCTCAAATTTTGATCCGATAGCCTGAAGAATAAACTCACCTTCTCTGAGCATCGTACCTGCATATTCCTGACTATTAACCAGCATCTCTCCCTTCATCAAAAAAAGAATGAAATTCTCCTCGCATTTATGCGCAGGCCTATGGAAACCTCGCTGATAAATAATATGAGCAATGGCATTGCTCACAGCTTTTGGACAGTTTTGACAATCCCAATTTCCTTGACAGATAGACGGCATATGTTGGCTTTGCTTGTATTTGTTTTATGTTTCCAACAAAAATATATGAAAGATTTCATATAGCCATAAAAAAAAGGAGAAAAGTAAAAAAGAAGTCATCTCATTTTTCTGAGATGACTTCTTAAAAGTATTTCTAATCTAGAAATAATCCTTCGAAAGCTCAATTTTCAAATCTAGAAAATTCTTACTGAGCCTCGTTTGCTTCCGGCGTTGTTTGAGTATTCCAGTTAGTTACATCTGGAGTAAATGTAACATTTTCAGCTCCTCCTGGTAATAAAAGAGTATAAAGAATCTTATCACCAGCTCCCCAAACAACATCTTTCAAACTAACTTTTTTCTCTCCATTAAAGACTTCTCCACCACCATATACAGTAGAATATGCTATTGTTATTTCTGCATTTTCTCCCAAAGTTTGCGGCATTAACATTAATGCATTATCACCCGTTGCTAAAGTAAGTCCAGAAGTACCTGTAAAATCGGTATAAGTTGCATTATACTGATACGATTTAGGAGTAGAAGGACTTGACCAAGTACCTACTACACTCTCAGTAGGATCAACATAAGTAAAATTTCCAGTATTATTTATTCCTGACAAAGTAATCTCGGTTACTTTATAAGTAAAACCATCATCCTTCCCTTTTAATTTGAAATTAATCTGGGTCAGGACATGTTTAAAATCTAATTTTACAGGTGTACCGGATACTCCCGGTTTGGTTTCATTTTTTGCATAAGCCACGACTAAATCTTCTTGAGAATCAACGATAGTATAAGAAAAACTTGGATAACCTGCTTTTGAACTAGTCGGCTTAACATAGCTCACATTAGCCACAGGCGAATATGAAAAGAATTGAATCTTATCCTTTAAAGGCCAGTAATAAGGCCCAACAGGGTTCATTGTCCATGCTGAGCTATTCCAAGAAACTATCACACCATTCATAAATAGTGTTTCACCCAAAATGGTTTCAGCAGACATATCATTATTCTTTGTATTATATGCAAAAACCTTAAACCCACCATTAGTTTTCAAACCTTCTGTCTTCAACTCGCTCGCTCTTGTTGCCTTACTTACTATGGTAGTAAAGTTAATCTCAGTTTTCTGTCCTTCATTCTCAAATTCTTCATTCTGTGAGCAACTCGTAATTGCCAAAGCAGCTGTTACTGCCAATAAAATCTTTTTCATAACTGTATCTTTTTAGTTAATAATATTATTCTATTCTGTTTATGCTATTAGGAATCAGTTTACTGGTAATTCAACATTATCTTCTGGTCCCCAACCATCAACGTTTCCATTCATTCCTCCACCCCCGTCAGGATTAGGTGGTGTTTCCGGTTTCTCTACTTCAATCTTATCATCAGGTGGCAACTCAATCTCTGGTGGCGGATCTTGTTTTCCTGCTTCCTCCTCCTCATCTTTTTCAAGCGTACCAATTATTTCAGTAACATCAATCGTCCTTTCCTGTATCGTATTATCAGTTCTTACAAAACTTAGTATCAACTTTACACTACTTGCTTCTCGATAGACCGGTTCTCCCAACATTGACATTCGCGTCGGTATATCTTTCGCCCCTTTAAAAGCAGTAAAATGCGCTATTACTTTGCCACCCTCCTTCTTTGCTTCAAAATAAATAGGCTGTGAGTTACACATTCCGCAACCTTTACCTATACAATAGCAATCAGACAATCCATTTACACACCCTATAACTGATGTCACATATTCCAGTCCTTTCACCTCTATTGCAAAGGAGTAGTTCTTTATCACCGATTCCAATTTCCAATCCAAGTGAAACACTTCATCACTTTTCTTTATTTTCAATTCATCAATATTCAACACATATAACGGGTCCGGCGACCAAACCATTTTTTCAGTTCCGGCAATGCCCAAACCATTACAATATCCCGTATATGCCTCAATCGTTTCATAGGACTCCTCACCTCGGATTCGCACTACTTCCGTGTTATAGTTGTAAGCTACCACCGAATATCGTCCGGGAGGGACCTTCATCTCCCCGCCTTGTACCGAAAGGTACCTATCCACTTTTCTGCCTTCCCCGTCTTTCGGATAAAATATAATCCGAACTCCTTCCGGCAATTCATCTGTTACTCCGGCCCAATCTAACGAGATTTCCACCCCGCTTACAGGATAATCATCCAATACATCGCGACGACTACACCCGGTCAGCATCAGCAGCGAGGACAGAAGCACAAGAATAATATATCTTGTATCTCGCATAACGTCCTTACCTCCTTGTTGTTATCAGCCATACCAGAGAAATTTTCGCCTTGGTAGGGCCAATAAAGTTATAACGCCCACTATTTGTCCATATAATATCCCCCTCGTAAGGAGTATATTTCTTATATTCCGTTGTCAAATACCCTATGCCGAGACTGAACTCAAGTGAAAAATGAAGTGCCAGTTGTCGTGCATACCCGTAAGTCACTCCTGCAGCTCCATAATACTTACCTTGATAACCGTCTCCCTGTAATTGAAAGTCATATATTCCACCTTCAGCATAAAGCCCGATAAAATGCCCGGTCAACCGATTATGTTTCTGCCTGTTTCCCAACCAGTAACGTCCTTCCATGCCTCCTGAAAGAAGTTGATAGCAAAAATCATGTTCACTATTCAGCCACCACGGGCATTTGTATTCGGTATTCAAAGACCACCGTTTGCCTAATGGAATCTCCACTTCTATATTCGGCGCCAATGCCATATCATATAGCAGGTTATTCTTCACTGCAAGTACTGTTTTACTTTTCCCCGGTCCTTCTGCCTCCGACATAACTGCCTCACAGGTCTGTTCATTTACACTTTCTCCCACAGACTTATCAGGCTGACTATCCGGAAGCGCCTCTTCCTGTCTTGAAACCAACAACTCGGAGACAGAAGATACCGGTTCAAAGGTTTCCTTCGCCACTTCCGAGATTTCCCGGACTATTGTAATTTCAGACCGCCTCAACTTAGGAAATACATTGTTGACCATGTATCTGTAAGCAGCTCCCTGATTTAACTTACGTAACAATTGTTTCCGTTTTACGATATCATTCTTATGATAATCAATCAATATCAACACTTCCTCACGATCCGGCAGGTTAGGGTCAGCTGCCGCTATCTTACGTAACTCTGACCAATTCTCGCCAGCTGAAAAATAATGAATCTTATTAACGTCAATATCCGAATGGTATCGTTGTAAAAACTCACTAATCGAATGGTTCCTCTTGGAAATCAAACTTGCATTATAAGACTCATCGCCTTCAGGAGAAACAAAAGTGGTTACATTCAAAGCAGTTATATATTTGGTATCCGCATTTCCCGCCAACAAAGAGTCTAACATCATAATCATCCGATTATTACTTTTATAGCGAGAATCAATACAAGTCCCAGACGCCTCAAAATATATTACTACCTGTCGGGCTGTATCACTTGCAACTGTAAAAAACGGGACCATAGCATATCCACTTTCTGAAAGGCTGAGTAATGCCATAAAAAAAGTCAATATATAGGTTCCATGTTTCATAATTGTTCGTTTCTGTGAGCAAATATAGAAGTTAAGAAATGAATAAAATCATACTTTCAGAACAAAATATAGAGTGTGGAAGGTTCTGTGAACCGATTGAAACGATTTTGCAAGTTTGGAAAGGATTAACAGCAGAATATAAACAAAAAAGATGCACAGATCATCGAACATTTATCGATTCTCTGTGCATCTACAACTCTAAAGCCTTCTTTAAAGCAAAACTAAACTTATTATACTGCCGGATCGGGTGTCACTCCTCCTTCTCCCTTGCCATCATCGCCAGAACCCGGCTTTCCGCCGGTATTGCCACCGTTGCTACTTCCGTCCGTATAATCTGTTTCAATCTCCGCACGACGCGTAATACTCATGTCCGCCAACGTATCTTTGAATATTTTCCCCGGATAGAATAAAATCTTTCTCTGAACGATTGACTTGGACGAAATTTCCTTTTCTTCATCCGAGCTTTTTGTACGGATAGTAGGGCTAAAGATTCCGAACTCACCCAACTGAACGCTCTTTCCGTCATCAATATCCTCAGCCATTTTATCTACCAGACCACTGACTACCAAATCGACCACTTTCCGATGAACACCACAAAGCTGACTTACTTTGCGACACATCTTTGCAAAATTAACCCTACCGGAACGAACCGATTTTGCTACATACTTTTCGTTTTTGTCTTTGTCAAAACCGAACACTCTTTTTGTTACTACATACTCTAAAGCCATAATCGTTAAAGTTTAAATGGTTAAAAAAATAAAGGTTATCTGTTTGCCATTCGTTTTGTTTGAATGACTCTGCAAAGATATAACAGGCCGTATACTGTCCAGTCCCCTTTTGTCTCCATTACGTCTCCTTTTTGGTACTTACAGGTCATTAGATTCAAGTAATAACACACTAGTTATTAACTAGATATACAAATTAATATTTTTTCATGAATACATCATCAAAGTAATCTCTCATACTAGATCTAAACACCGCCTCATTCTTAAAATATCCTCCTTTATAAAAATGTACCCGTTTATGCAGTAAACAGGCTAAAATAGCCACATGCAATCTATCTATCAAATTCATCAACCTTTTTGATAAAAGGAGCAATTGGAGTAATTTCATTTCCCCAAAGACTAATATCCATATTCAAAGCTATATAGTTCTGTTTCCCGAGACTCTCTCTATCCGTTCTAAAGAAATATCCAGTTTGTTCGGTAGATAAGTTCTCCGAAGTAATTTTGTCAAAAAGATAAAAAGCCATATCATGACAGAAAAATGCTTGGGAACAATATTGTTTACTCTCATATAAATCTCGACAGAAAAAGGTAACATCAGCAGAATCTAAGCAATACATCAACGTAGAAGGTAAAACAACTGTATGCTTAAAAAACTTGTGATAATGACGTCAATCATGCGCATCACATACATGGAGGACATTTTTTTGTCCCCCATGTATATAGAGGCCAAGACTAACTCATGTTATTCCCAAGAAATTACTCATACGGTCAATACACCGTTTCTTTTGATTGAGATTAGGATGAACGTACAGATTAAGTGTCGTTGCCACATTTGAGTGACCGAGTATGACACTGACAGTTTTATAATCACACTGGCTTTCAATACATCGGGTCGCAAATGTATGCCTAAGTCCATGAAAGACCAAGTGGGGAATATCCAATCGTTTTAGCAACCTGCCAAAATAATCACGATAAGAACGAGGCTCTTTAGATTGTATGGAAGTGCCTACCACGTATGGGGATTGAGATTGTTTCCTTACCATTTTCAACGCTTGGAAAAGCTGTTTGGATATAGGAATCTCACGACAAGAATTCTTGGTTTTTGGGGAAGAGTGAACCCTTTCTGTAGATTTCAACTCACAGTTATATATTCTGCCTACAGTATGCTGCACGATGACTGTCTTTTGTGCAAAATCCACATCTTCCCATTTCAAAGCACAAACCTCACCGATTCTCATTCCGGTACAGAGAGCCAACAGTACACCTATATTTTGTGGAGTGGGCTGTTCCAGCAAGTGACGCATCAATATACGCTGATGATTTAATGACAATGTTGGCGGCAGTTTGTTTTCTGTTTGGGTAGGATATTCGATTTCCCATTCTTCAAAATGGAAAATCCCATGCTTATTCCCATATTTGATAACAGATTTGAGCACTGCCACTATATCCCGAACTGTTTTTCTTGCTAATCCGGAAGTACATTTGTCTATCACAAACTGCTGGACATCCTTCTCTGTTATATTTTCCGCAGCGCCAAATCGTGGCAATAGGTGTGTCTGTAACGTAAGCTGATAAGCACATAGGGTGGAATGCTTCACTATCGGACGTTTTGCATCACACCAAATCTCGGAAACTTCGTGAAATGTTTTTTTATTGTTCATATTTTGAGAGAATTAATTGATTTAACTCTCTCAAAATAATACATTTTACCGATTTCCCTTTGAACGGTTATGGGTTTTACAAAGCATCTCACAATTTTCCATGCTGGTTGCCCCTCCCTTGCTCCATGCAGTCACATGGTCGGCATCCATTTCTGAAAGTTTGTAAATACGGGTTTTGTTGGCATTATTCCCCAACGCACAGAGCGGACAATTAGAAATTCCTTGTTTCTCAGCCGCTTCGGTCTGACGCTTGTAAGCAGCCCGCTTGGTTGATTCTTCAAAGATTCGGACGTCAAGCAGTTTCTTATCCTCTTCTCCACCCAGTACATATTCGTAAATATTTCTGGGACACCGCACACTTTCATCCGCTTGCAAGGCTTTTACCCGTTCTGTAACATGGACGGTGCTATAAGGGGTGGTATGGTACGTTTCATACAGCCGTCCCCATTCCAAACCGCACATGTCACGCTCTACCATAGTAAAGGTAGTTGATACCCAGTCAATCACAGAACGGAAATAACCTTCCAATTCTCCCGTGGAAGGCTCGTGACGGTGTATGCTCATATAGGCGTCGATGCTCATCCCCTTACTGTCGCAAATCCACCGGAGGGCTTCCGCCAGATAATCCTGCCGTTTCACATCTCCCTTGATATAATGATTCCATTTCTGTATTTCCGCATTTTGGGAATTACTGAACACCCGCTTGGCTGCATTTACGAACTCGCCCGAATAGATGGCATTGAGCAATTCCTGCTCCTTGAGCGGAATGCCCACAATATTGATAGTCTTAAACCACTCTTTTATTTCCTTTTCTTCACCCTCGCATTCATATACCAGCAGAGAGGATTGCATAATCTTTTGTTGCTGTTCTTCGGGCAATCCCGAGAAATACTGCACGTTATCCGCTTCATTCTTGATGGCGAATTTGCCTGTGATGAACCGGCCGATGGAAGTGATGCGTTGCTGCCCGTCAAGTACTTCAAATCGTCCGTCCACAGTCCGGTTGAAATAGATTAGTCCGATGGGATAGCCTTTTAGCAGGGATTCTATTACCGCTACATCACGTTTCCCATCATTGTAGATGTAATGGCGTTGATACTCGGGTTGGATAGTGAGCCGCCCGTCCAATCCAAACAGACCTTTACCTTCCAATTCGTTGTAGGTAAATCCTTTACAGATGTCTTCGACAGTCCATTCTGTATGCAATGTTGTCTCCATGATATTGATTCACTTTTTAGGATTATTCTTTTGTGTCTTCTTCTTCCGGAGATGAATTGAGCGCAATACCTGTCTTGGCGTTCAGCGGACTGATGACAGCCTTGCCCGTCTTGGCTTCCAACTCCATACGGGCATTGCGGGCAATCTCACCACCGGCTTCCGCCACATCCATGTGTTCCCGAAATGTCTCCGGATTTTTACTTTCAGATATTTCTTTGGTGGAAAGTTCCGCCAACATATTTAGTACCAATTCCTTATTGGTCATATTGTCACGTAAGTTCTCTTTTTTCAGACCTTTGAACTGCTTATATTCCTTGGCGGTCATGTCACTCCAAGTCTGATAAATAATATCGGTCAGCGTAGCAAACTGCACCCCCTCTTGCAATCCGTGCCGCTTCCATTCATCCGTGAGGTCTTTACGAATCTCTATGGATTTGAGACGCTGATTAATCCAATTATCCGAATACCCCAACCGCTTATAGTCCACCAGTGCTTGATTGATAGAGAGTTCGGGGTCTTGCATTTGGTTAAGACGTTCAGTCGCCACTTGTGCCATCCATTGCTTGAACGGTTCTGCTTTGGGCGATGGAATAGACTGAATCAAACGGAGAAGCTGCTGAGTATCTGCGACATCGGTTAAATACATCTTTCCATCAGCCGATCTCATTTTCAGTTGACTACAATTTGTAGTCAACTCACTCCCTTCTTTTTTTAAACGTGTTTTCAAGACACTCCAATACTTACGAGGATTAGGGCTATCGGTTAGGACAGCCACCACATCCACTATGGAAAAGTACCATTTTTCTTCTTTGTCATCCCAAATGGTACGCACTTTCTTGGTTTCAAAAAGCTTGATGGCATTATGCTGAGTCATAATATTATATTTTGTCTTTATTTTTAAGTTAAAATCTTAGGGATAACCGATAGGCAAAACACATCTTGCTTAAGAACCAAGAAATACACGAATGTTGACAGCCAAAATACAACGACTTGAATGCGAGAAGCGTTATTAAAGATGGCAGAAGATATATTCCTATGTATGCCCGATTACTCATCCGTAAATTATAATCTGATATGTCTGATAAGTACTCTTGCATATACTTGGGTGTAATACTTTCCGTCAACTATATAATAAGTCTCATTTTGAGGAACTTTAGAATGAAGCAATACCGCTCCATCATTAAGTTTCGTCACTTTGGATTCTTTCCCATGGTGGTCTATTTGAATTTGCTCGGGATAAATCTTAGAAGCTATTCCATACCAAGTTTTAGTTATCCCTAAGATTTTAAATTGCTCCGGACAATATTTAATCAGAAATGAGATAGGAACTCCCATCACTCCTTCATAATCTGACGGAATGGCATCCGTAAAAGGTACTTCAATGGCATCATAATTATCGTAGCGGTCATAGGCAGCTTTGCCTTTCAGTTCCTTATGTTTGGAAAAGCGGAGGTTGTCTGCCATGCTCATCAGTGACAATGGCTCGTGACGACGACCATGTTCAATACTGGTAAACCAACATGAATTGCCCAATCTGGTATAATTGCCTACATATCCTAATCTTGCAGCTTTAGCCCTGTCTTTCTCATCCACTTTAGCTCCTTCAGGAACACCAAAAACCATATCATTTCCATTTCCTGTAGCACCTAACCAAACTTTGTTATCTTTTATCAGTGGAAAGACCTCTTTATAAGTGATTGCATTCATATTACCTATTACAGCAAATTTCTTCCCGGCTTCCACAATCCAAGCCAAGAATTCACGAAACAGGGAGAATGGCGGATTGGTGATGATAAAATCCGCTTCATTGCGAAGCTCGGTAACTTCTTTGCTTCGGAAATCTCCGTCACCTTCCATATACTTCCACTCAAGGTCATCAATATTGATACGTCCGTCCCCACTTTTGTCTCGTTCCAAGATGAATATCTTACCTTTCACCTGTGCCTTGGACGGGTCGAACTGAGGTGCTTCTTGCTCAAACAAAGAGGGCTGATAAGGCGTTTTGTATTTTTTGCTATCCGGCGCATAGCTCGTAGAAATCAGTTTTTTCAAGCCCAACTCATCGAATTTGGCAGCAAAGTATCGGGTAAAGTTGCTCCATTCTGGATCATCACAAGGAAGAAGCACAATCTTTCCTCGAAACACATCGGGGTCATATTCAAGATAGGCGTTCATTTCAATCTCTATGTCATGAAATTGCGTATAGAACTCATCATTCTTAGCCGCCTTAGCTTCTTTTAGATTAGTATTTGCCATATGTCTGTTTTTTTATTTCGTTAGGTACAAAAGTGTACGCACATCCACATTCAGTATTTCCGCTATCCTGTATAGTACGGTTATAGGCGGTTACACTCTGTTCGTAGCGTATAGATTGACCATGTTAAAACCTTTACCAAGCCGTTTAGCCAATTCAGTTTGACTAATACCCGCCTCAATCAATGTTTCTTTTATCCGATTCATTGCGACATCTTCTTTAACTTGTCACAAAGGTATATAATTTTATTGGGTAAACCACTGTGCTCTTAAAAGAAAGTATTTCGTTAATGGCTTATCCAAAGCTATTTTGGAAAATTCTATTTGTTTTTTCGCCAGCTGATTTTATAAAACTGCCACCGATAGTTCGTACTTTCGAAAAAAATCCCTATATTTGTAAATGAAAGAGTTATTTGACAGCATAGCAACGCAAAACGCTGAAATTCGTACAGTTGCAAACTCGTTACCGCTACTTCTCAAATAATTCGCTAAAAGTTTATTTCTCAATCGGTTAAGTCTAACTGACAAAAATCTAAAATAGATAATACAAATTCTTCGATTGCATCCGTAAAATAATTATGTGAATGCCCCCCAAAACCCTAGAATAATATTATGATTGCCAATATAAAGAATATCTTGTATTCTTTTTTCATACGAACGACTGTCCCCAAAAGTTACTTTATAAAATGACAAATAAAAAGAATCTATGCTTTCCCATTCATCTTCTATTGAAAATAGTTTATCATTTGTGCAAAAACCATTCTTAAGTTTATAATAAAAACCTTCATCGTTTATTATAAACGGGTCGACAGTTTATTATAAACTTTCATATAGCATTTAAGCACTTCCGGACCGAATTTATGCAACAAAAAAGGCTGCAAAACTCCTAAAAGTTTGCAGCCTTAAGCTCTTTGTCGGGTTATTTATACCCTAATCCTCATAAGGATCACCTAGATGTTTTGTTATAATCTTATACTGTTTCATCGTCAGATAGCGATGATTGTAGGGCAGATACCCTGTCGGCATAAGTTCTTTGACCAACGGGTTACAACCTTTAATCCATCGGCTGAGACAACGTACCGCGTTCTTGCTGGTAGTACACCCGGGGAAGTACATCACGGCAAGTTCGGCAAAAGCTAAGATTCTTCTCATTTCACTTTTAAGTTTTAAATTGTAGTTTTATTGTTGTTATTATACCTACAAAGATACAACATAAAAAAGCGTTTGTCAAGTCATTCGGGCTGTTGAAAAATTAACAAAATAGAAAATACTACCACAACAATATGATTATTAGTTATTTATCTGCTTTCAGATTCGACCGGTTCGAAAATCGTCGAACTACTTCCGACAAACCTAAAATTATCTTCCGAAAAAGTGGTATAGAAGTACATCGTGTCCGATAACAGTAAAAATCAGTGAAAGAATTTAAAAGAGAAACAAATGCAACAGAATTATTTGGAAGAAATACAATGAAGGCTTACATTTGTCATGTGATTTTTTTCATAGTATTAGATTTAAGGTTAACAAAGGTTGGAGCAAAGCGTTGCTCCTTTTTTTATGTTTATGATAAACTAAGCTAATAATTGATACATTCCTCCCACCAATACACGAATTACACCTTTCATTTCAAGTTCGAAAAGAATTGCATTCATTTTCTGTACAGGAATATCTGCTTCAACAACTAATGTATTAATCTGTAAATCTCCTTGTTTCTCCAGAATATCAACCACCTTTTGCTCGTCCTCGGATAAGTCAAGGAAAAGACTGCGTTGCACATTTTCCACTTTCGCCGGATGAGCAGCAATATCCCAACCCATTGCCGATACAAAATCTTCTGCCGAAAGAAGTAAAGAAGCCTTATTATCCCGAATCAGTTGGTTACAGCCTTTGGAATATTCATCATTCAGGCGTCCCGGGAAAGCAAAGCAGTCCCGGTGATAGCCTTCGGCAAGTTCGGCAGTGATTAACGAACCACCCTTCTCGGCAGACTCAATAACAATTGTAGCGTCACACATACCGGCAACGATACGGTTGCGGCTGACAAAGTTATGGCGGTCGGGATTCGTTCCGGTCAAGAATTCAGTTAACAGCCCACCATTATCAAGCATATCAATAGCTGTCTTTCGATGCACATAGGGATAGATGCGATCCAAGCCATGGGCAAGAACTCCTACCGTAGAAAGCTGATTGGCTAATGCTGCACGATGAGCGTTTATATCGATTCCATAAGCCAAGCCACTGACTACCAAGATATCAGGGCACAGTACTTTCAGATCGTGCAAAAAAGAAGCACAGATACGGGTTCCATAATCAGTGGCATGACGAGTACCTACCATATTAACGACACGGAGGGCATTCAAATCTGTATTTCCTTTGAAGAAAAGAACAACGGGAGCATCCTCACACTCTCTCAATCGGGAAGGATACTCCTCGTCGGTTATGGTCAGGCAACGAATATTATTCTTCTGAACAAAATCAAATTCCTGCTTCGCACGGTCAATGGCTTGCGGGCAATCCAACGCATTCACTACACGCCGACTTATTCCCGAAACACATTCAAGAAGTGCCTCGCGATTATGGAATATGAACCCGGCACTTCCCGCCTCGTCCATCAAATGTTTCGCTCCAATATGCCCGATACCAGGCACCATTGTCAAAGCAATACTATAAATTTGTTCTTCTTCGGAGCTATTCATTTCAGGTAAGGTGCAAAGACGTTATCAAACAATTCGCTGTCACTCAAACGTCCATTTACTACACATACCGTTTCAACAGTGGATTTCACTACTACTTTATTATCACTTTTCCGGAAAATATCCTGATAAAACACATACTTAATGCCTTCTTTCTTCATATATAGCTTGGATACAAATTCATCTCCACTCTTCAACGGAGTTTTGAAAGCCATATTGATGCGTGCTACTACGGGATCGACTCCCTGCTCATGAAGCGCTGCAAAGCTAACGCCGACCGAGGTCAGAAATTCATGCCGGGTATGTTCCAGATAATGCTGATAGTTGGCATTATTGACAATACCTTGAAGGTCGCATTCATAATCACGCACCTTCATTTCCAATTCATAGATATAGTTCATTTATCGTGAATTAAAGATTAGAGAATAATGACCGGAGCTAGCCTCTTTTCTGTTCGATATCCAGCCCTTTAAACTTTTTCAGTTCTTCGGTAGATACCAGTTTATACAGTTTGTCACTCGGACGTATCTTATCCGACTTCATAGAGAAATGCTGCCCTTTCTTTACGGTCTGCACCGGTTCCAGATCAACACGCGCTTCATCCAATGTCATAAAAACAGCGCCGGTAGTCGGTCCTGTAATCAACAGTTTGTCGCCTACGCTAACCTCGGCAGCTTCAACCAAAAACTCGGAGACTCCGATGTTAGAAAAGTATTTGATCCCTTTTCCCACGTAAATCTTACGTTCCGTTGCCGCCGATCCATAATTGCGGGTCCATTCTCCCAAACGCTGTCCGAGATAGTAGCCGTCCCAGAAACCACGGTTGAAAACGGTCTTCAGGCGTTCATCCCATGCTGCAATCTTTTCATCAGTAAAGGTATCTTCCAGATAGGCTTTGATAGCTTCTTTGTAGCATTCCACCACTGTGCGCACATACTCAGGTCCACGGGCACGACCTTCAATCTTGAACACACGCACACCTGCATCCAACATCTTATTCATAAAATGAATAGTTTTCAGGTCTTTCGGCGACATGATATATTCGTTATCAATATCCAATTCCACATCCGTTTCCTTATCACGAACGGTATAAGAACGACGACACACCTGCATACAAGCACCCCGGTTGGCAGAATGGTTCATCTCATGCAAAGAAAGATAGCATTTACCCGAAACAGCCATACAGAGCGCACCATGACAGAACATTTCAATACGAAGCTGTTCGCCACTCGGACCGCAGATATGTTCTTCCTGTATCTGCCGGTAAATCTCCGCTACCTGTTCCAGATTCAATTCACGGGCCAGTACCACTACATCAGCAAACCGGGCATAGAATTTCAACGCTTCTGCATTGGAGATATTCAGCTGGGTGGAAAGATGCACCTCCTGCCCTATCCGGCGGGCATAGTCCATCACTGCAACATCAGCCGCAATCACAGCCGAAATTCCCGCTTCCTTAGCCGCATCGACAATCGTATGCATTAAAGGAATATCTTTATCATAGATAATAGTATTCACCGTCAGGTAGCTTTTCATCCCGTGCTCATCGCACGTGCGGGCTATTTCCCGCAAGTCATCAATCGTGAACGTATTAGCCGAACGGGCACGCATATTCAAGTTTTCTATACCGAAATAGATAGAATCGGCACCTGCCTGAATGGCCGCAGCTAGAGATTCGCGCGAACCTACAGGAGCCATAATTTCAAAATCTTTCAAACTAAGACTCATAGAATATATACTTATTTGTATCAGTTAAGCAAATGAATGCGTACAAAGGTAGGCTTTTTTCCGTATTTTTGCAGCGAAAAGAAGAAGTTACTTCAATCATAAACAGCAAATAACAAAATCGTATATGAAGATTAACCATATAGACTTGGGAAAACATCCTATCCTGCTTGCTCCCATGGAAGACGTGACCGACCCGGCTTTCCGCCTGATGTGCAAAAAGTTCGGAGCGGACATGGTATATACTGAATTTGTATCGAGTGACGCACTGATACGTGCTGTCAGCAAGACAGCGCAGAAGTTAAACATCAGTGATGAAGAACGTCCCGTCGCTATTCAGATATACGGCAAAGATACGGAAACCATGGTGGAAGCCGCAAAGATTGTGGAACAGGCACAGCCTGATATTTTGGATATTAACTTCGGATGCCCGGTGAAAAGAGTGGCCGGAAAGGGTGCCGGAGCAGGAATGTTGCAGAATATCCCTCAAATGCTGGAAATTACCCGTGCTGTAGTGGATGCGGTAAAAATCCCCGTAACGGTGAAAACCCGTCTGGGGTGGGACGCCAACAACAAAATTATCGTAGAGCTGGCAGAACAGTTACAGGATTGCGGTATTGCCGCATTAACCATACACGGTCGTACCCGTGCACAAATGTACACCGGAGAAGCAGACTGGACGCTGATAGGAGAAGTAAAAAATAATCCGCGGATGCATATCCCGATCATCGGCAACGGGGATGTGACAACGCCTCAACGCTGCAAGGAGTGTTTCGACCGTTATGGAGTGGACGCTGTTATGATAGGCCGTGCCAGCTTCGGCCGTCCATGGATATTTAAAGAGATGAAGCATTATCTGGAGACAGGCGAGGAACTGCCGCCACTAAGTTTTGAATGGTGCATGGAAGTCCTCCGCCAGGAAGTGATTGACAGTGTAAACTTACTCGACGAACGCAAAGGTATCTTGCACGTACGCCGTCACTTGGCTGCAAGCCCGTTATTCAAAGGAATCCCTAATTTCCGTGACACCCGCATCGCTATGTTACGTGCCGAGACCAAAGAGGAGCTGTTTCAGATATTTAATGAAATACTCACCAACAGAGAAAGTAGCCCGAAAAATTAAATACGATATTTATAGCATTGCATCCTTGAAGATAGTATTATGGAGCAATGCTATTTTATTTGAACATCGGTTGCGCAAACCACTTTTTAAACATCCAAGTTACCATCACATACAACAGGAATGCGGAGAAAAAGCCTACAATAGCATCAATGACATAATGAGCCTGAATATATACAGTAGCTCCACAAAGCAGCATATAGAAAGGTATCAGGCAAGCAAACAGCTTCTTACTGCCCCGCCATGCCATAATCATCAGAATGGTAGAAATGCCGACATGCGAACTTGGAAATGCGGCCGTAGGCCGTTCGCCCACTTGTTGGGAGCCTTCCACTAAACTATAAAAGAACCCATGCTGATAGCCCGGACCGGGAAGCAATTCCTGATGATGATTGAAATAATCACCGATAGCCGGGAAAATTCCTTTAGAAACATTATCAAATCCAATGGCAGGAAAATAGAATTGAGGTCCTGCAACAGGTACGAATATATATATCAGATAATAGATAAAGAAGGAAGTGACAAGCACAAAAGACATCTTTTCAAACCACTCGAACCTATAAATGAAATAGAATAACGCCACAATCAACATCATCGGATAATAGAAGAAATATCCCATATTGAACGCCTCACTGACCAGAAGATGCGGGAACGTATGACAGAACCAGATAGCAGGTTGCCCATTAAAAATAAACTGTTCGGTGATAGCGAAGACATGATCCAGATTCGGAAAGAACCGGTTGAACTCGAAAGTATCCGGATACCAGTAAGAAAGCAGGCTCATCTGAATGACGATGCGTACAAACGCCGAAAACTTACAGGGAGCAAGCCGGTAGAGATACATCAACAGAAAAGTCATTGCAGCAATCATAGCCCTATCCAGCAACATGTGCCATGGATGATCCATTCGCTGAAACAGGAATAGAATCAAAATGGAGGTCAACAGATTATAAATCAATGTAATCTTCTCCACAGCAAACAACCCTTTCCGGGTTTCTACTCGCTTAAATAAGTCTAAAGCCATCCTTCGTTTTTATACCAGGCAATGGTTTCATGGACTCCCTTTTCCAAATCATATTCGGGCGCATACCCCAGTTCATTAATTGTCGGGATGATGTCACATTGCCAATTGCGTTGTTTCATTATCTTATATTTATCCGAATTTAGTGTACTGCTCTTTCCGGAACGTGTAGCAATAAATTCAGCGAGCAAAGATATAACTTTTAGCACAATTAATGGACATTTCAGATGAAGAACAAACGGATTACCCAATTCTTTTTGTATCAGGTCCGAAAACGCACGACTCTTATACACATTCCCGTCTGTCAGGAAATACGTTCTACGGGTAACATTTTTCTCTATTCCCAGGAAAATAGCTTGCACAATGTCTTTCACATAAACAAAAGTAAGGTCTTGACGCCGGAAACCCACCGAGAAATCAACATGCTTCTGAATAGATTTCGCCATAAGGAAATAATCTGTTTCACGAGGTCCGTAAACTCCCGTAGGACGATAAATGACATAAGGAAAACCGGGAATACTCTGAATATACAGTTCCGCTTTCAGTTTACTGAACCCATAAGCCGTATTGGGCGCCGGAGTATCATCCGCCTCAATCGGAGTATAATCCTTCTCACGTACAGGACCGAATACACTCAACGTGCTGATATATATAAACTGCTTCGGAACCATATTCAACGCTTTCAGCGTGTCTATAAAATATTTAGTCTGGAGATAATTGACATAATCAAAAGTCTTTTTGTCAGAGCATTTGGTGACACCGGCACAATGAATGATATAATCAAACTTGTTATAAGTACCTTTATGCCCGGAGAGTTGGGCGCGAAGTTCATTAGGATGCGCAAAGTCCAGTTCCAGAAAATGAATCTTCCGGTTTTTCAAATATTTCTTACTGCTCGTAGAACGAATCCCTGCCCACACACCAAACCTTCGTTTCAACGCTTCCTCTACGATGAAACTTCCTATAAAACCGCTTGCGCCCGTAATTAAAACACTCTCCATTATTACTCTCTAGGTTCTGCGTGAATATTAATAAAAGTACCTCACTAAACATTTTCTTGATAATGCCACAAAGATACAATAAATATAAAACAAAAGCCATTTTGCTTTTCTCAATTATTATTTGTCGCACTCAACCCGTTGAAAAAAAACGATACCCTTTAAATACCACTTAAATACAACGATAAAATTATGAGTTATCCCCAACTTTGTAATATACCTTATCAGAACCAACCTGACCTATTACGGAAAATCAAATACAAGACTGCAAAGTTATTTTTCTTTCCTCAAAGTTTCGATAAGGAAAATATTCCTATATCTTTGTAACTAGATATTTTTAAAAGACTACATTATGGCGAAAAAGAAAGAAAAGAAAGAGAAGAAAGCCGGCAAGAGAATGAGTAAAAAACAGTTAGCCGCGCTATTGATAGACTTTTTCCATGCCAAACAAAGCGAGACGCTGAGCATGAAATATATTTTCTCAGAGTTACATCTCACCACTCACCCGCAGAAAATGCTATGCGTCGATATTCTTCACGAAATGCTGGATGATGACTATATCAGCGAAATAGAAAAGGGAAAGTTCCGTCTCAACAATCATGGAACAGAGATGACCGGCACCTTCCAACGGAAAAGTAACGGAAAGAATTCCTTCATCCCCGAAGGAGGGGGCGATCCTATCTTTGTGGCCGAACGCAACTCGGCCCATGCGATGAACAACGACAAAGTAAAGATCACCTTCTACGCCAAACGTAAAAACAAGGATGCCGAAGGGGAAGTAATAGAAATACTGGAACGTGCCAACGATACATTTGTCGGTACACTGGAAGTAGCCAAGTCGTATGCTTTTCTGGTGACGGAAAACCGCACACTTGCCAATGACATCTTTATCCCGAAAGAAAAGCTGAAAGGTGGTAAAACCGGAGACAAAGCAATTGTGAAAGTGACCGAATGGCCGGACAAGGCAAAAAATCCTATCGGACAAGTCATTGATATACTTGGCAAAGCCGGTGAAAACACTACGGAGATGCACGCCATTCTTGCCGAATTCGGTTTGCCTTATGTCTATCCGAAGTCGGTAGAGACAGCGGCAGACAAGATTCCCGCCGAAATTTCAGCCGAAGAGATTGCCAAACGTGAGGACTTCCGCAAAGTTACCACTTTCACTATTGACCCGAAAGATGCCAAAGACTTCGACGATGCACTTTCTATCCGCAAATTGAAAGAAGGATTGTGGGAAGTAGGTGTACACATCGCCGATGTGACGCATTACGTGAAAGAAGGAGGAATCATTGACAAAGAGGCAGAAAAACGCGCCACTTCCGTCTATCTGGTGGACCGCACCATTCCGATGCTTCCCGAACGATTGTGTAACTTCATCTGTTCCCTCCGCCCGAATGAAGAAAAGCTGGCTTTCTCCGTAATCTTCAATATTACCGAAAAAGGTGAAGTCAAGGATTCACGCATCGTTCATACGGTTATCAACTCCGACCGCCGCTTTACTTACGAAGAGGCACAGCAAATTATCGAGACAAAAGAAGGAGACTTCAAGGAAGAAGTACTCACACTGGATACTATCGCCAAAGCACTTCGCGAAAAACGTTTCTCAGCAGGAGCTATCAACTTCGACCGTTACGAAGTGAAGTTCGAGATCGATGAGAAAGGGAAACCTATCAGCGTTTACTTCAAGGAGTCAAAAGACGCCAATAAGCTGGTAGAAGAATTTATGTTGCTTGCCAACAGAACCGTAGCCGAAAAGGTAGGACGTGTGCCGAAGAATAAGAAAGCCAAAGTGCTCCCTTACCGTATCCACGACCTGCCCGACCCGGAAAAGCTGGAAAACTTGTCGCAGTTCATCGCCCGTTTCGGCTATAAAGTACGTACAAGCGGTACAAAAACAGATATTTCAAAGTCTATTAACCACCTTCTGGACGATATTCATGGTAAGAAAGAAGAGAATCTGATTGAAACAGTTTCTATCCGTGCCATGCAGAAAGCGCGTTACTCTACGCATAACATCGGCCACTACGGACTGGCATTCGAATATTACACTCACTTCACCTCACCGATCCGCCGTTTCCCGGATATGATGGTACATCGTTTGTTGACGAAGTACATAAACGGAGGACGCAGCGTATCAGAAGCCAAATACGAAGACCTCTGCGACCACAGTTCGAACATGGAGCAAATAGCTGCCAACGCTGAACGCGCTTCTATCAAATATAAACAGGTAGAATTTATGAGCGAACGCTTGGGGCAGATTTACGATGGCGTAATCTCCGGTGTAACCGAATGGGGACTCTACGTAGAACTGAACGAAAATAAATGTGAAGGTTTGGTGCCCATCCGCGATCTGGATGATGATTATTACGAATTTGACGAGAAGAACTATTGCCTTCGCGGACGTCGTAAAAACAAGATATATAGTCTGGGAGATGCTATTACCGTTCGCGTAGCACGTGCCAACCTTGAGAAGAAACAATTGGATTTTGAATTAATAGAAAAATAAGTTCACCACAAAGGGGAAGCTAACAACCATTATGAAAACCTTTATCATCGAAGACAAACAAAGAATCGAGTCTATTATTCTTCATTGTGACGTTTGTTTTGTAGGTATAGTCGATATGGAAGGTAATCCATACGTAGTTCCGATGAACTTCGGTTATGAAGACGGCATTATCTATCTCCACTCCGGGCCCGAAGGCAGTAAAGTGGAAATGTTGGAACACAATAATAATGTCTGTATCACTTTTAGTCTCGGACACAAGCTTGTCTATCAGCACGAAAAAGTGGCTTGCAGTTACAGTATGCGTTCTGAAAGTGCGATGTGTCGCGGAAAAGTAGAGTTCGTTGAAGACATGGAAGAAAAACGTGGCGCATTGGACATTATCATGTGTCATTATACGAATAATGAATTTAATTACTCCGATCCGGCTGTCCGTAATGTTAAAGTATGGAAAGTACCGGTAGACCGGATGACGGGAAAAGTATTCGGCCTGCGAGCTGATGAAAAGCCATAGATATGAAAAAATTAGTATGTGGACTTACCTTGTGTCTGTCTGTCGGCAACATCTTTGCCGGCAGTACAAAAGACATATACAAGAAGAATTGGATTGACTTTAATAAGAACGGAGTCAAGGACGTATACGAAGACCCTGCCGCTCCTATTGAAGCCCGTGTTGCGGATTTGCTGTCGCAAATGACGCTGGAAGAGAAAACCTGCCAAATGGCTACTTTATACGGTTCGGGGCGGGTATTGAAAGATGCATGGCCCACTGCCGAATGGTCAAAGGAAATCTGGAAAGACGGTATCGGGAATATTGACGAACAGGCGAACGGATTGGGTAAATTCGGTTCCGAACTTTCTTATCCGTATGCCAACAGTGTAAAGAACCGCCACGAAATACAACGCTGGTTTGTAGAACAGACACGGTTGGGCATTCCCGTTGACTTTACCAATGAAGGAATACGCGGATTGTGCCACAATCGGGCTACCATGTTTCCTGCCCAATGCGGACAAGGTGCCACGTGGAACAAGAAACTGATCCGAGAAATTGCGAAAGTCACTGCTGATGAGGCAAAAGCGCTCGGATATACCAATATTTACGCCCCGATTCTGGACATTGCCCAAGACCCGCGCTGGGGACGGGTAGTAGAGAGTTATGGCGAAGATCCTTATCTGGCAGGCGAACTGGGAAAACAAATGATTCTCGGTCTGCAAGCCGAAGGGCTGGCAGCCACTCCGAAACATTTTGCCGTCTATAGTATCCCGGTTGGAGGACGTGATGGAGGTACACGTACCGACCCGCACGTGGCTCCGCGTGAGATGAAGACTCTTTATTTGGAACCCTTCCGCAAAGGAATTCAGGAAGCAGGAGCCTTAGGGGTAATGAGCTCTTATAATGATTATGACGGAGAACCTGTCTCCGGGAGTTATCATTTCCTTACTGAAATTCTGCGTCAACAATGGGGGTTCAAGGGATATGTAGTATCGGACAGTGAAGCAGTGGAATTCCTGCATACAAAACACCGCATTACCCCGACTGAAGAAGAAATGGCGGCACAAGTAGTAAATGCAGGACTGAATATCCGCACCAACTTCACCCCGCCACAAGATTTTATCCTCCCTTTACGCCGTGCAATCAGCGAAGGAAAAATCTCTTTGCATACCCTCGACCAACGTGTAGGTGAAATCTTACGTGTCAAATTTATGTTGGGGCTTTTTGATAATCCGTACCCAGGTGATGATCGTCATCCAGAAACGGTAGTACACAATGCCGCTCATCAGGAGGTATCTATGAAAGCGGCTTTAGAGTCTATTGTTCTTCTGAAAAACGAGAATCAGATGCTTCCGTTGTCCAAGAGCCTCAACAAAATAGCAGTTATCGGTCCGAATGCAGAAGAAGTGAAGGAACTGACGTGCAGATACGGCCCTGCCCATGCTCCTATCAAGACTGTATATCAGGGAATCAAAGAATATCTGCCTAATGCAGAAGTCAGCTATGCAAAGGGATGTAACATCATTGACAAGTATTTCCCGGAAAGTGAATTATACAATGTTCCTTTGGATACACAGGAACAAGCTATGATTAATGAAGCAGTAGAACTGGCAAAAGTTTCGGACATCGCTATTCTTGTATTAGGCGGAAATGAGAAGACGGTTCGGGAGGAATTTTCCCGTACCAGCCTCGATCTCTGCGGGCGTCAGCAACAGTTGTTGGAAGCTGTTTATGCAACAGGAAAGCCAGTAGTTTTGGTAATGGTAGACGGAAGGGCAGCAACAATCAACTGGGCCAACAAATACGTTCCCGCTATTGTGCATGCCTGGTTCCCCGGTGAATTTATGGGGAATGCTATTGCTAAAGTCCTTTTCGGAGATTACAATCCGGGCGGTCGTCTGGCTGTAACTTTCCCGAAGTCAGTAGGACAGGTTCCATTTGCATTTCCATTCAAACCCGGCTCCGATTCAAAGGGGAGAGTCCGTGTAGACGGAGTTCTTTATCCTTTCGGATATGGGTTAAGTTACACTACTTTTGAATATTCAGCCTTGAAGATCTCCAAACCGGTTATAGGTCCACAAGAAAACATGACCCTTTCGTGTATCGTAAAGAATACCGGGAAAAGAGCTGGAGATGAAGTAGTTCAGCTTTATATTCGGGATGATTTCAGCAGTGTGACTACCTACGACAAGATGTTACGTGGCTTCGAGCGTATTCATTTGCAACCGGGAGAAGAACAGACAATCAGCTTTACCCTTACTCCTCAAGACTTGGGGTTATGGGACAAGAACAATCAGTTTACGGTAGAACCGGGTAGTTTTTCAATAATGATAGGAGCTTCATCACAAGATATACGGTTGAAAGGAAGTTTTGAAGTGCAATAAACCCCAATCAATAATATAAATCCATAAGAACCGGTAATAATTTTGTTTTCCTCACTAAAAAGTGAAACAGAAATTATTACCGGTTCTTCAGATATCTATTTTCATCTATCAGTTCAACAGATTGATTCTATTAAAGTTTACTGACTTCACTATCTATATAGTCTGCTCTATTCCTTAACCACGTCTTCAACTCTTTCACTTTTGTATCGAATGAACGAGTATTTTCCCATAATTCACTATTCCTTTCCACAGAGGGTTTAAGCATTACAGCATAATCATCTACATATTGTAACAATGCATCTAGCTTATTATTCTTGAAATCTTGCCAAGTTCTCTTATATATCGCTTTCACACGGCTATCTTGTAGAAAGCGTTGGAAAAATGCCGTACCGACTCCATTCATGCTACTTGAAAATAACGGTGTGTTGTAACGTCCAAAATGATTACTCGTACCTTCATAATCATACGCCCAATCAAAATCCCAGATAGGTCCCATTACATACTTGCCATTTCCTTCTTTATGGAGAAAAACACTTTTAGGATGATTTATCTCCATGTTGTGTACCAAGTTAAAGGTTATCAGAAATTTGGCAACCGATTCAATATCAATCATGTCTACATAGCTATTTCCTTCTAACGGTTCTTTTGCAAATTGTGTCGTGAATGCATTAAAGTCCTTCTTCCAATATTCAAATTGCTCTGTGGTCAAATCAGGGTCTTTCACCATTACAGGGAGGTTAAATGCAGTCGATTTAAACTTAGGCTCATCATCCCAATAAGAATCAAGTTCCCACATGACACTGTTGTTTTCATCCAAATCTACACGGTTTTCTTTAACCTCTATCTGTTCGGTCAACAAGTAAGAACCTTTATAAATTCCGTTTAAAACCACATCTACAGGAATTGCATGATTGGTAAAAGGAAGTTCCAGCAGCCGACCTATCTTGAATGCAACCGAATTAAGCATTAACGTAGGATCAAGATGATTTGCCAACAACACATAATTCTTGGCTTTCCCCAAACCACAGATCTCTGCTTTCTTATTAAGTTTCAGTCGATAAGGCTTTTTAGGATATCCCCACGTTGAATTGCCGCGTCCCTTTATCTCGGTTTTAACTATACAACTTTCATAAGTACTTTTTCCATTGACAGTCAAAGTTCCACTCTCATAAGAGTCTTTACTCTGTATTTCCGAAATAGAAGAATCATCTGTGGTAATGACTAGCAGAGAAACAAGGTCCAATAAGAATTCCATCTTTACCGTATATTGAAGAATTTCTCCATTCCGCATTATGAACTTATAAATAACCGGAGAAGAAAAGTCATTCTCCGTCACACCACTTATTTGTTCCACATCATCTATTAAAACCTTCACTGCATTAGAACTAAACTCTGCCACTAGTTTAGATTGTAAAAACTTATGAAGAGATACAACCTCACCTTTTTCAATCGAACATACAACATCAGCAGTCAAGAATGCATTATTCTTTTTCAAAAAGCGGAAAGCAGAAAGCACTCCGGTATCTTTCAATGCAATTTCCACTGTATATTGCTGTTTACTGCCATCTTCTGCTTCCACAGTAAAAACCAATGGCTGCGAATAATCATTTGAGGTAACTCCGGATTCCTGCTCAACTCCATTTATCGTGATAGATTTTCCATTATATTCGAATACGGCAATTAATGATTTCAAATCATCATACTTATCCAATGGCAATGTAATCACACTCCCCTGAATAGAGGCTTCCACATCATTTGCGACCTTACCTTGATTATCACTTTTCAAAATAGAAAAGTTCAGCAATTCCTTCGTTGAAGAGATTGGGGGTTCTTCGTCTTTACAGGCGGAGAATAGTAAGAGAATAGTTACTAAAATCCCTAAAGTATTGTTTAACATAGTATTAAATAAAAATGGTTACTTGGCAAATATACGATTTTGCCAAATAACCACCCGATTATTCTCTCTCTTTTTTCTAAAATTCAGTGTATCATAAAGGATATTCCTCAAAAGCATACAAAATAGTAGACAAATAACGTTCGCCTGTATCGGGCAGCAACGCCACAATCATCTTCCCTTCATTTTCCGGGCGTTTTGCCAGTTCTGTCGCCGCATAAACAGCAGCACCCGAAGATATGCCGACCAGCAATCCTTCCAGCTTCGCCAGTTCACGGCTTGTACGAATGGCATCATCATTCTGCACCCGAATAATTTCATCTACGACGGAAGCCTTGTAAGTCTTCGGAATGAAACCCGCACCGATTCCCTGAATCTTATGAGGCCCAGGCTTTCCTCCGGAAAGAACCGGCGAATCAGACGGTTCTACCGCTACCACCCTCACACTGGGGTCGCGCATCTTCAATGCTTCACCTACTCCGCTAACTGTCCCGCCAGTACCCACGCCGGCCACAAAGATATCGACTTTCCCCTCGGTATCTCTCCATATTTCCAGGCCGGTAGTACGTAAATGCATGGCGGGGTTAGCAGGATTTTCAAATTGTTGTAAGATAACAGAGTCCGGAGTTGCCGCTTTCAGTTCTTCCGCTTTGGCAATTGCTCCTTTCATACCATCCGCACCGGGAGTCAGGACCAATTCTGCTCCCAAAGCTTTCAAAAGATTGCGGCGTTCAACACTCATCGTGTCGGGCATTGTCAATATCAACTTATAACCTTTGGCAGCAGCCACAAAAGCCAGTCCTACTCCGGTGTTGCCACTAGTCGGTTCTATAATAGTAGCTCCCGCTTGCAAAACACCTTTTACCTCAGCGTCTTCAATCATCGCCAAAGCAATACGGTCTTTAACGCTTCCGGCAGGGTTAAAATATTCAAGCTTCACTACCAGGCGAGCTTTCAAATTCTTACTCTTATTATAATTACTAAGTTCCAACAACGGAGTGTTACCAACCAGGTCCGTCAATTTTCTTGCTATCTTCTCCATATATATCCGTTTTAAATTCATACGTTTTAATATATGACAAAGATAGCGCGGATTCTGTTCAGGCGAAATACCACAGATGTGGTAATTTCATACCACATCTGTCTTACAGAAAATCTGCCCGCATCGGAGTAAATGTGTCAATCAGCACGCCTGCTTCGAGACAAACACAGCCATGAGGTTTATTAGGAGCCACATAATAGCCATCTCCTGCCGATAGTATTTCTTTCTGTTCGCCAATCGTTAATTCGAACTTTCCACTTACCACATAAGTAGCCTGACTGTGATGATGTTCGTGCATTGTGCCGACAGCTCCTTTTTCAAACTGCACTTTTACCATCATCAACTGTTCGTCATAACCCATTATCTGACGACGGATTCCCGGACCCGGGTTCTCCCACTTCAGTTCCTTTTCAAACTGGAAGACTTCACTACACATCTTCATATTTATCAAATATTAATCTATTAAATAAAAACAAAGATAGCCTTTTAGTCCATTGACAGCAAAAAATCTCATAAATTATCCTGAAATTACTCGACTTAAAACAAGATTGAGTAATGTCTTATTTTTTATGTCAGAATAATCGTTATCTTTGTACGGATCATCTGATATGCATCAATTACATTCACTATTAATCTCTCTCTTATGAACACATTGAAAACTGTCTACATAGCTACTATTATCACCGGATTATTCACCGGACTGTTCTTATCTTCTTCCGCATCCGCGCAAGATATCTCAGGAACTTGGCACGGAAAACTGACTGTTCCCACCGGGTCGCTGACTATCGTATTCCATATCAACCAAGCGGCTCAAGGAACTTATGTAACAACGCTCGACAGTCCCGACCAGGGAGCCAACGGCATAAAGACACAAGCTACCTCTTTCAGTGATTCCATATTAACTATTCAGATACCTGTTATTTATGCTTCCTACAAAGGAAAATTGAAAAGTGACAAAACGATAACCGGAACATTCACACAAGGAATGCCTATCCCATTGAACCTGGAAAAGGGAGAAGCAAGCCGTCCCAAACGTCCGCAGGAACCTCAACCACCTTTCCCTTATAAAAGTGAAGAAGTTACAGTAAGAAACGAACAGGACGGAATTAACCTTGCGGGGACATTAACTCTTCCCGAAAAGGGAAATAAATTTCCGGCAGTAGTGTTGGTGACAGGAAGCGGTGCGCAGAACCGGGATGAGGAGATCATGGGACACAAGCCTTTCCTAGTCATCGCCGACTATCTGACGAGGAACGGAATCGCCGTATTACGCTGTGATGATCGTGGCACAGCCGCCTCACAAGGCAACCATGCAACAGCCACCAACGAGGATTTCGCAACGGACACGGAAGCTGCCATCAATTACCTGCGCGGCAGAAAAGAAATAAACACAAAGAAGATTGGCATTATCGGACATAGCGCAGGCGGAATCATAGCATTCATCGTAGCTGCCAAAGACCCGGCGATTGCGTTTATTGTTTCATTGGCAGGAGCCGGCGTAAGAGGTGACAGCCTGATGCTGAAACAAGTAGAGATGATTTCTAAATCCCAGGGAATGCCGGATGCGTTCTGGCAAGGAACGAAACCGTCGATACGAAACAGGTATGCCATACTGCAACAAGCAGACAAAACCACAGATGAACTTCAAAAAGAGTTATATGCAGATGTTACCAAAACCATGTCGTCCGAACAACTGAAAGACTTGAATACCGTACAGCAGATTTCCTCCCAGATAAGTTCCATGACCTCCCCCTGGTATCTTCATTTTATGAGATATGACCCGGCTAAAGCCATGAAAAAAATAAAATGTCCGGTACTTGCCTTAAACGGAGAAAAGGACATTCAAGTGGAGGCGGCTATGAACCTTACGGCTATCCAACAAAGAATCAGCGAGAACGGGAATAAGAATGTAACGGTAAAAGCCTACCCGAACTTAAATCATCTGTTTCAAACCTGTGAAAAAGGAACATTGGCGGAGTATGGGCAGCTAGAAGAAACCATTAGCCCAGAAGTTCTAAAAGATATAACAGACTGGATTCTTAAACATTCAGGAAAGAGCAATTGAAAAGGCAATCTCTATTAATAAAAAAAACCGCAATAATATTATTATAAACACAATTATTAAAATCCATAGTCTTACATACGCAGCATTGTATAAATTGACTTAAATCAAAATATTTCACACCGAACTCACTCTGCCCGATTTTGTTTTACCTTTGCACCCGCAAAAAAGAAAAAGGTAAAAAGTTACAGGTATCAGGTTAAGTTTGGTATGAAAAAGAGTCTTATCGCATTGGCGTTCGGCACCCTGGGATTAGGTATTGCCGAATTTGTAATGATGGGTATTTTGCCCGATGTGGCAAAAGATTTAGGGATCAGTATCCCTATGGCGGGACATTTCATTTCCGCTTATGCATTAGGCGTCTGTGTGGGTGCCCCCGTGTTGACATTAGCCCGCAAATATCCGTTGAAACATATTCTACTGGTATTAGTTACCCTGATTATGATAGGTAATATCTGTGCTGCAACAGCTCCCAATTATTGGATATTGCTTGCTGCGCGCTTCATCTCCGGACTACCACACGGAGCATATTTCGGTGTCGGCTCCATTGTTGCCGAAAGACTGGCTGATAAAGGGAAAGGTTCGGAAGCCGTTTCGATTATGATTGCCGGAATGACCATTGCCAACCTATTCGGTGTCCCATTGGGAACTTCTCTCAGCACTATGCTTTCCTGGCGTGCCACTTTCCTGTTGGTCGGCATCTGGGGAATCGTTATCCTGTATTACATCTGGCGTTGGGTACCTCACGTAGAAGGCTTGAAGGATACCGGCTTTAAAGGACAATTCCATTTCTTGAAGACTCCGGCTCCCTGGCTCATTCTCGGTGCTACGGCGTTAGGCAACGGTGGCGTATTCTGTTGGTACAGCTATATCAACCCTATGCTGACGAATATTTCCGGTTTCTCCACCGAAAGTATTACTCCGCTGATGATTCTTGCCGGATTCGGTATGGTCATGGGAAATCTTATCAGCGGGCGCCTCTCCGACCGCTATACACCCGGAAAAGTGGGAACTGCCGCACAAGCATTAATATGCCTTATGCTACTTCTCATTTTCTTCCTTTCTCCCTACAAATGGACGGCTGCTATACTGATGTGCCTCTGCACGGCAGGGTTGTTTGCCGTATCCAGCCCCGAACAAATACTGATTATCCGTGTGGCAAAAGGCGGCGAGATGTTGGGGGCTGCCTGCGTACAGGTCGCATTCAATCTGGGAAATGCCATTGGCGCTTATGCAGGGGGATTGACTGTTAGTGAAGGCTATCGTTACCCCGCCCTCACAGGTGTTCCTTTCGCACTGACCGGATTCATCCTGTTTCTGATTTTTTATAAGAAATATCAGGCCAGATACTAAAGGAGGTAACTAATTCAAAGTTAGCACATATTTACTCCTCATAGTTAATAAAGTCATGCATAACGAGTACTAATTAATAGTATCCGAACAACTAAATCTTAGAGAGATTAAGATTAATTTATTTCGCTCGCGTCTTGTATCAACTCATACCATACATATTAGAATTTATCACAATTGCATTTTCTTCCCCTTTTACTTGAAAATCAATAATTTATTTTTATCTTTGTGAGAAGTGTGAGTCTTTCGTTTCTAATCACCTTCAAAAACGACGAATATGAAACAACAGTATCTGTTCGACTGCTTCTCGCAGCAAGCGTTGCAAACCCTGCATCGCTACCGTGCTGTTATGTTTAGTCCTACCCTCCGTACTATGTAAATTGCAATTTGAGATTCTTTTTTCACATTTTCTCCATTTACATAATTCAGATTCTTATGGACAAACAATATCAACCGACCCTTACCGAAGTACAGGATTGGGTACTTAAACTGTATAATACTTGTGAACAAACGATTACGAAAGCCGAACGCCTGGAACAGCATAAATATGCCGTCATGGTGCAGCGCCCGCAAGACAAGAAATTCCTCGTGAAGATGCTCGACGAATCCTCGCAAATCCGCGACCGGAAGATACTCGCCAAACGTATCAAGACTCTCCTTGACCAGTACGGTGTCCCCGAATTTCTGAACAAACGGGATGCTTTCTTATTCAAAATGTATCAGGCATTCGGACATCATTTCGACTTTATCGCTATCCCGATTATCAAAAAACACCTGCGCATGGATACCTCGCAAGTTATTATCAATGAGGAACGCCCGCAACTCACGAAGCATCTGGCTACCCGCTTCAAAGAGAAAATCGGGCAGAACGTGAATCTTTTAGGCGAGGTGGTGCTTGGCAACGAAGAAGCCGATCACCGCTATCATCACTATCTGGAAGCTCTTGAATCACCCGACATTAATTACATCTCAGTGAAAATATCGGGAATCTACGCGCAGACACACGCTCTGAACTACGAAGAAAGTTTCCCGGAACTCGTTTCACGAATGTCCGCGCTTTATCAGAAAGCCATTGATTTTCCTTATACGGACGAAGACGGAATAAAACGCTCCAAGTTCATCAACCTGGATATGGAGGAATATAAAGACGCCCACTTCACATTGCGCCTCTTCAAAGCAGTACTCAACCTGCCGCAATTCAAGAACTATTCGGCAGGAATCGTCGTACAGGCTTATCTGCCGGATGCATACGACTTCCAAACCGAGTTGCTGGAATTTGCCAAAGCCCGCGTAGACGGAGGCGGAGCTCCTATCAAAATGCGTCTGGTGAAAGGCTGTAATCTGGAAATGGAAACGGTTATCTCCTCCCTGAAAGGCTGGCCGAACCCGATTCGTCCTTCCAAAACAGAAGTTGACGCCAATTATCTGTGCCTGTTGGAACGTGGACTGATGCCCGAAAATGCCCGGGTTTTACATCTCGGGGTTGCTTCTCATAATCTGTTCTCGATCGCTTATGCTTATCTGCTGGCTCAGAAGTATGGGACAACCGGATATATGACCTTCGAAATGCTCGAAGGAATGGCGAATCATCTTTGGAGAGCGCAGTCAATGCTCGGTAACCGGGTGATTCTATATACTCCGGTAGTGAAAAACGAACATTTCCTGAACGCCGTCTCTTATCTTGTCCGTCGCATGGACGAAAATACAGCACCCGACAATTTCCTGACTCACTCCTTCAATCTGAAACCGGATACAAAAGAGTGGGACTTCCTCGCAAAGCAGTTTGAAGAAGCCTATGCTATGAAAGATCACCTCACGCATGTGTCTCCACGCGTTCAGAACCGTAATCTTCCGTACACTCCCGTCGCCCCATCGGACACAATGCAGAATGAACCGGATACGGACTTCGACTTGTCACAAAATCAGGAATGGGTGCGCCGTATCTTTGCCAAATGGAAGAAAAGCGGAACGGAAGAACCGGAAATCATTCCTTTACAGATAGGTGCGGAAACAGTAGTATGCAAAAACCGCTACAAATACCTCGACCGTTGCCAGAATGACGAGGTCTGTATCTGTGAAATGTCACAGGCGGACAGTGCTCAAGTGGAAAAGATTATCGAAATTGCCGAGACAGATCCTGCCGGGTGGAGAAAAACCACACTGGAAGAACGCCACCGGATTATGTACGAAGCAGCCAACCGGCTCGCTGATATGAGGGGTGACCTGATAGGTTGTATGTGTGCCGTAACCGGTAAAACTGTCATTGAAGGTGATGTAGAAGTATCGGAAGCGGTAGATTATGCCCGTTTCTACACGACAGCGATGAAGAAATTCGCCGCATTAGATGATATAGAGATAAAACCGAAAGGTACCATATTGGTCATTTCACCGTGGAACTTCCCGTGTGCCATTCCCGTAGGCGGTATAGTAGCCGGACTGGCGGGAGGAAACACCGTTATCCTGAAACCTGCCACCGTAGCGGCTCCGGTTGCCTGGATGTTCGCCAAAGCTTTTTGGGATGCAGGTGTACCGAAAGAGGCCTTACAAGTCATCATCACCAACCGGGAAGCGCTGAAAGTGCTGACTACCGCCCCTGCAATCAAGCATATCATTCTGACAGGAGGAACAGACACCGCCCAGAATATCGCAAGAGCCAATCCGGTAACTCCGCTATCAGCCGAAACGGGAGGCAAAAACGTCATTATCCTCACTGCATCGGGCGACCGTGACCATGCTATCATGAACATCGTCGCTTCCGCCTTCGGTAATGCCGGCCAGAAATGTTCCGCCTGCTCTCTGCTATTGGTCGAACGTTCGGTCTATGAAGACAAGAACTTCCAAAGCAAACTGAAAGATGCGGCAACGAGCCTGAAAGTAGGCAGTGTCTGGAATCCCGGAAATATTGTCGGTCCGATGATTACCAATAAGAACGACAAGTTGCTGCAAGCCTTCAACCTCGAACCGGGAGAATCGTGGCTGGTTCCTCCCCGTTTCATCGATGAGAAAGAATATATGCTGGCTCCGACCGTGAAATGGGGAGTGAAACCGGAAAACTTCTCTTTCCGAACCGAGTTATTCGGCCCTCTGCTGAGTGTTGCCTGCATCGAGAACCTTGAAGAAGGAATTAAGTTAGTCAATAGCCTGGATTACGGGTTAACTTCGGGATTACAGAGTCTTGATGAAGAGGAACAAAAGCTGTGGAAAAACTCCGTAATAGCAGGCAACCTGTATATCAACCGGGGAATCACCGGAGCAATCGTCAACCGCCAGCCATTCGGTGGAATGAAACTGTCTGCTTTCGGAGGCGGTATCAAAGCGGGAGGTCCCAATTATTGTACCTGTTTT
The DNA here is from genome assembly GCF_002222615.2 of Bacteroides caccae. Taxonomy (NCBI): domain Bacteria; kingdom Pseudomonadati; phylum Bacteroidota; class Bacteroidia; order Bacteroidales; family Bacteroidaceae; genus Bacteroides; species Bacteroides caccae. The sequence goes on from NZ_CP022412.2 coordinate 807,732, forward strand.
GTAGAAATCACAGACAAGCCGGACAGCCAGACTGATTACATAGACAGTTATTTCGACGCTTGTGAGGAAGAATTTATGGACCCGAGGGATGTTAATAAGCTATACGGAGAACAGAATGTCTTCCGTTACTTACCTTTGAAAAGCATGATTCTACGTCTTTTTCCGGAAGACACAGATAGAGAGGTCAATATGATCTCATACGCCTCGGAACTATGTAGAACACCTCTCACTATCAGCTTCGACCCCTCGGATGACCGTACTGCCGCACTTACTCAATATGGCTGGCCGCTTCGAAAGGAATCACTGGAGGACTTCCTGAAAGTGATGCCGGACTATGAAAGAGTACGTACTTGTTCTCCGAATATCCCCAAATGTATGTATGAACGTGCCGCGGAAACCAATATGTATATTGTGGCAGCGCCTCCTATGAAACAGGGACGCATCGAACTTATTCGCTACTTCAAGGAACAAAGCATTTCTTTCGAATATCACCGGTATGGTAGTATTTCCGAAGTGCCGCCTTACGAATAATTAATACTAAAATCCCCTTATTCTGTGACTTTACTTTCCATACTAAAAGTAAGCCGGAATAAGGGGAAAAGACAGAAAGTATACCAAGTTTCCTTTATTAGCTCAAAAAATGATTATCTTTGCAGACTAAAAATGAACAACTTGGTAACAAACACTCTTTTTTATCCGGGTATTGCCTCCAAATCATTGTTCATATATATGTATCCTATTGATAATAATAGAAATAATAGATTAATATGGCATTGCAATGTGGTATTGTTGGACTACCGAACGTGGGTAAGTCGACACTTTTCAACTGTTTGTCGAATGCGAAAGCACAGGCGGCAAATTTCCCTTTCTGTACTATTGAACCCAATGTAGGTGTAATTACCGTTCCCGATGAACGTCTGAATGCGCTGGCAGAATTGGTACATCCCCAACGGATTGTTCCTACAACCGTAGAAATCGTAGATATCGCCGGACTGGTAAAAGGTGCAAGTAAAGGTGAAGGATTGGGAAACAAGTTCCTTGCCAATATCCGTGAGACAGACGCTATTATCCATGTACTCCGTTGCTTCGACGACGATAACGTGACACACGTAGACGGAAGTGTAAATCCTGTCCGCGACAAAGAAATCATCGACTATGAACTTCAGTTGAAAGACTTGGAAACGATCGAGAGTCGTATCCAAAAGGTACAGAAACAAGCACAAACGGGTGGCGACAAAGCTGCCAAACAGGCTTACGATGTACTGGTTCAATATAAAGAAGCGTTGGAACAAGGCAAATCGGCACGTACCGTTACTTTTGAGACAAAAGATGAACAGAAGATTGCACATGAACTGTTCCTGTTGACTAGCAAACCGGTAATGTATGTCTGCAATGTAGACGAAGCAAGTGCAGTAAACGGCAACAAATACGTAGATATGGTACGTGAAGCCGTAAAAGACGAGAATGCTGAAATACTGGTTGTTGCAGCCAAGACAGAAGCGGACATCGCCGAGCTGGAAACATACGAAGACCGTCAGATGTTCCTCGCCGAAGTAGGCTTGGAGGAATCGGGCGTAGCACGTCTTATCAAATCAGCCTATAAATTGCTGAATCTCGAAACTTACTTCACTGCCGGCGTACAGGAAGTGCGTGCCTGGACTTACGAGAAAGGTTGGAAAGCTCCGCAATGTGCCGGTGTGATCCATACCGATTTTGAAAAAGGATTCATCCGTGCGGAAGTGATAAAATACGATGATTATATCCGGTACGGTTCGGAAGCAGCAGTGAAAGAAGCCGGAAAACTGGGCGTAGAAGGCAAAGAATACGTCGTGCAGGACGGTGACATCATGCACTTCCGTTTCAACGTATAATCGCGATAACCTTGCATTTGTAATCAGCAAATTGTAATTATTATGAAGTATCTCATTGCAGGAACCGGAGGCGTTGGAGGTAGTATAGCAGGATTTCTGTCGCTTGCCGGAAAAGACGTTACTTGTATTGCCCGCGGAGCTCATTTGCAGGCAATACAGACAAACGGCTTGAAATTGAAATCGGACTTGAAGGGAGAGCACACGCTTGCTATCCCGGCAACAACAGCAGAAGAATTCAATGGAAAGGCAGACGTAATCTTTGTCTGCGTCAAGGGATATTCTGTCGACTCGATTACTGAACTGATAAAGAGGGCGGCACATGACAAGACAATCGTCATTCCTATTCTGAATGTTTACGGAACAGGACCGCGTATCCAACGTCTCGTTCCGGGAGTGACGGTACTCGACGGTTGCATCTATATTGTCGGATTCGTATCCGGTACAGGAGAGATCACTCAAATGGGAAAAATTTTCCGCCTGGTGTACGGAGCCCACAAAGGGACACAGGTTGCCCCGGGAATACTGGAAGCCGTTCAGAAAGATCTTCAGGAGAGCGGAATCAAAGCGGAAATCTCTCCGGATATCAATCGGGATACCTTCATTAAATGGTCGTTCATCTCGGCAATGGCTGTCACCGGAGCTTACTATGACGTCCCCATGGGCGAGGTACAGAAACCGGGAAAGGTACGCGATACCTTCATCGGACTTTCCACGGAGAGTGCCGAACTGGGACGTAAACTGGGTGTAGAATTTCCCGAAGACCCGATAAGCTATAATCTGAAAGTCATCGACAAACTCGACCCGGAAAGTACCGCTTCCATGCAGAAAGACCTGGCACGGGGACATGATTCGGAGATACAAGGATTGTTATTCGACATGATTACCGCTGCGGAAGAACAAGGGATTGATATTCCTACTTACCGGATGGTAGCCGAAAAATTCACTAAACACTAATTCACCAAACCGTAAACCGTTATCCAATATGAATACCTTATTATTATCTATCAACTGGAATCCGAATCCCGAACTATTTAACCTGTTCGGCCTTTCTATCCGTTACTACGGGCTATTGTGGGCAGTAGGAATTTTTCTGGCTTACGTCATTGTTCACTACCAGTATCGCGATAAAAAAATAGATGAGAAGAAATTTGACCCCCTCTTCTTCTATTGTTTTTTCGGTATTCTGATTGGAGCACGTCTGGGGCATTGCCTGTTCTACGACCCGGGACAGTATCTGACAAGCGGTAAAGGGTTTGTAGAGATGCTGTTACCTATTAAATTCCTGCCTGCCGGCGGTTGGAAATTCACAGGATATGAAGGACTTGCCAGCCACGGGGGGACACTTGGACTGATTATTGCTCTGTGGCTCTATTGCCGCAAAACAAAACTTCATTATATGGACGTGCTGGATATGATTGCCGTAGCTACTCCAATTACCGCCTGCTGTATCCGTCTTGCCAACCTGATGAACTCCGAAATCATCGGCAAGCCGTCTGATGTGCCCTGGGCATTCATTTTCGAACGGGTAGATATGCAACCCCGTCATCCGGGACAGCTCTACGAAGCGATCGCTTATCTTATCTTGTTCTTCATCATGATTTACCTGTATAAGAATTACAGCAAGAAACTGCATCGCGGCTTCTTCTTCGGGCTCTGCCTGACCTACATATTTGTCTTCCGTTTCTTCATCGAATTTTTGAAGGAGAACCAAGAGGATTTCGAGAACAACATGATGTTCAACATGGGACAATGGCTAAGTATTCCATTCGTTATAGTCGGCATCTACTTCATGTTTTTCTACGACCGGAAGAAAAAAGTAGCCTGAACCTGATATATAAAAATCGACTGCATACTAGAAAGGCGTTTCCTCCAATCACTTAAAGGAAACGCCTTTTGTACTTACAAATCGTTTTCCAGACCTCAGAAAACGTTCTATATACTATTTGTGAACACGTTAATAATCCGCTATTTTCCCCTGACTATCTTCTTTATATCATTCAACTTGTTCAGCGCTTCAATAGGAGTGAGATTATTTACATCCAAATTTAATATTTCATCGCGAATCTGACAGAGTATCGGATCGTCCAACTGGAAGAAACTTAACTGCATACCACCACGGTTCTCGCTTACTTCCGCCAACGGCTTGCCTGCTATTCCCTGCTGGCGATTATCAGATTCAAGCTGCTTCAGAATCTCATTCGCACGCTTCACAATGCTTTTCGGCATACCCGCCATTTTTGCTACATGAATACCGAAAGAGTGCTCACTACCACCACGTTCCAGTTTACGAAGGAAGATTACCTTATTATCCACCTCTTTCACCGATACATTATAGTTCTTGATACGCTTGAAAGATTTTTCCATTTCATTCAATTCGTGGTAATGCGTGGCGAATAAAGTACGTGCTTTGGCTTTCGGATGTTCGTGGATATATTCCACAATCGCCCAGGCAATAGAGATGCCATCATACGTAGAGGTACCACGCCCCAACTCGTCAAATAGTACCAGGCTTCGGGAAGAAACATTGTTCAGAATATCCGCCGCTTCGTTCATCTCCACCATAAAAGTAGATTCACCTACGGAGATGTTATCACTTGCTCCCACACGAGTGAATATTTTATCCACCAGCCCGATATGGGCGCTCTCCGCAGGGACAAACGAACCGATTTGAGCCAACAGCGTAATCAATGCCGTCTGACGCAAAAGCGCTGACTTACCCGCCATATTGGGACCGGTTATTATGATGATCTGCTGCGTACTACTGTCCAACATCACATTATTGGCAATATATTTCTCTCCTATCGGAAGCTGTTTCTCAATTACCGGGTGACGGCCCTGACGAATATCCAATACGTCGTTATCCTCAATAACCGGACGGATGTAGTTATTCTCACGCGCCACATTAGCGAAAGACAACAGACAGTCCAACCGGGCAATCTGATTGGCGTTAACCTGTATCTGGGGGATAAACTCCGTCAATGCCTGTACCAAATTCGTATATAACTGCGTTTCCAGCACAAGAATCTTATCTTCGGCACCAAGAATTTTTTCTTCGTACTCTTTCAGTTCCTGTGTAATATAACGTTCCGCATTTACCAACGTCTGCTTGCGAATCCACTCTTTAGGGACCTTGTCCTTATGAACATTACGAACCTCGATATAATAGCCGAATACATTATTATAAGCCACTTTCAAACTCGGAATACCCGTTTCTTCGCTTTCCCGCTGCTGTATCTGAAGCAGATAGTCTTTTCCCGAATACGAAATCCGGCGCAATTCGTCCAAATCCGCATTCACACCGTCTTTAATCACTCCGCCCTTATTTATCAACAAAGGAGGATCATTATTAATTTCCCGGGCAATCCGGTCACGAATAGAAACACAAAGATTCAACCGCTCACCAATACGGTTCAGACTTGCATTATCCGCTTCAAGACAAGCCTGTTTGATCGGTTCGATAGCCTGCAAAGCCACTTTCAGCTGAACCACTTCACGCGGTGACACACGTCCCACAGCCACTTTGGAGATGATACGCTCCAAATCACCGACAAGATGCAACTGTTCTTCGATCAACTCCTTAAAGTCCGGTTGACGGAAGAAATACTCCACCACATTCAGACGCTCATTGATCGGTTTCTCGTCCTTCAATGGAAAAACTATCCAACGTTTCAACAGACGTGCTCCCATTGGGCTGATCGTCCTGTCAATCACATTGAGCAGACTGCTTCCTCCATCGTTCATGCTGCCAATCAATTCGAGGCTGCGCACCGTGAATTTATCCAGCCGGACATATTTATCCTCCTCAATACGAGCCAATGAAGTAATATGCCCGATTTGAGTATGCTGTGTCATTGTCAGGTATTGAAGAATAGCCCCCGAAGCAATAATACCGTTTTTCAAATGCTCTACTCCGAATCCTTTCAGATTCTTTGTTTCAAAATGCTTCAGAAGTTTTTCGCGGGCAGTAGTTTCCGTAAACACCCAGTCGTCCAGTTCGAAAGTGAAGAATTTACTACCGAAATTGCCTTCAAACATAAGGCGCTTGCCACGTTCAAAAAGAATTTCTTTCGGGCCGAAGTTATTCAACAGTTTGTCTATATAGTCGAAAGGTCCTTCGGCAGTCAGAAATTCACCGGTAGATATGTCAAGGAAAGCAACCCCGCAGGAAGCCTTTCCGAAATGTACGGCGGCCAGGAAGTTGTTTTCCTTATAGTTTAATATATTATCATTGATAGAGACACCGGGAGTCACCAATTCGGTAATGCCGCGCTTCACCAGTTTCTTGGTCATTTTCGGGTCTTCCAACTGGTCGCAGATAGCCACCCGTTTTCCGGCACGAACCAATTTCGGAAGATAAGTATCGAGCGCATGATGAGGAAATCCCGCCATTTCAATCGTCTTTCCTTTTCCGTTAGCACGTTTTGTCAGTGTGATTCCTAATATTTCGGCTGCAACAATGGCGTCCGTAGAGTATGTTTCATAAAAGTCACCGCAACGAAACAGCATTACCGCATCCGGATGTTTCGCCTTCAAATCCAGAAACTGTTTCATCATGGGGGTGAGCACGATTTCTTCTTCGTTCACGGTTCTCTCCTTTTCTTTTTTTATTGAGTATATACTGTGATTATCGGAACAAAGATAACGGTTTTTCGGCAGAGAATCAACGGAATCCACCGATTCAATTATCAAAATTAGTGTTGCATACCTTTAAAAAAGAACGGCGTTTTTCTTAACAAACAGGAGAAAACTATTAAAACGTGTTATAAAACATAGTATTTTACTTGGATAATTTGCTAATTTCCTAAGAGTCCGTATCTTTGCAATGTGTTTTTCATAGTATTAGATTTAAGGTTAACAAAGGTTGGAGCAAGGCGTTGCTCCTTTTTTTATGTCCATAAGCCGGGTTTTACCACCCGGCATGTTCATTTTTGTTTTCGTGCGCATCTGCATCACGTTTCTTTTCACTCTGATAATCCCATTCGATCTCGTCAACGTATTCTTTTCCATTATATACCGCAACAGCCTTGATTTTGTTTTTTCCTTTTTCAAGTGTCACCTGGTCGAAGATATAATGTACATCCGTATATCCCTTACGAATGCCTGTCAGTTCTTTGCCGTTCAAGTAAACTTTGGGAGTTCCGATATTTGAATAAACAGTGACGGAAGTCTGCTTCCGTTCGCGGTCCGTGTTACGTCGTTGCGTCAGATAGAGTACGGGAGACTTGCTCCAGTTCGCTTTATACCAGTAGTAAGAGTCCTTCTTTATTTTCCGGTCGAAGGTCATCAGCCCTTTCAGGTTCCGGGCAGGCACACCGCCACGGCTCCACATAGGCACGGCAAAGTCGAACATATTCCATAGATAAGAAGCAATAATATAGGGATGCTCAGCTATCACACTCCACTGATATTCATGCGTCTTGGTCTGGAAAGTTTCCGGATAGTAAGGCTTTCCCCAGTTCAACGCATCGCCCAGATACTCCGTCTGATGGTCAAGGTTGGCGTCGGCTCCATATTCGGTCAACATCAATTTCTGCCAGGGATAGTCTTTTTCGAGTCCTTCCACCCACGGTTTGATGTCCTGCACTTTCTTTTCGTACCAGCCGAAATAACGGTTCATGCCTTGTATATCTGTATTCTGATTCACCGGATGATTGGCGTGACCGTAACCGTTCACGGCAACCGTGTAGCGGTCAGGATCTTCCGTCTTCGCCAGATCGTGAAGAGATTGAGTCAATGACGCTGTGTATTCGTGAGGCTGATAAACCTCATTGTGCAACCCCCACACATAAATGGAGGGATGATTGAAACTCTGACGAATCAGTTCGCGGAGTTGTGTCTGCGCATTCTCCGATTCGTAGCCTGTCACCCGGTTGACAAAGGGGATTTCCGCCCAGATAATCAAGCCCAATGTATCACAACGCGAATAAAGATATTCCGACTGCTGATAATGAGCAAAACGCACGGTCGTGGCACCGACATCCATAATTTGAGCCAGGTCAAAATCATGTTCACGGTTGGTCAGCGCACTCCCCAGGCCCCACCAGTCCTGATGACGGGTAACACCATACATCGGATATTTCTCTCCATTAAGATAAAAACCTTTTCCGGCAACAATTTCGTAATGACGAACACCCAAAGGCTGCGTGACCTCGTCAATCACCTCACCATTTGCCAACAGACGGGAGACTACTTTGTAAAGATAAGGGTCCTCCCTACCTTGCCAGAGATGAGGATTCTTTAGTTTGAATGTTGATACATAGCTTTGTGTTCCTTGCGGAGTCAACTCAAGCGGCAGACGTTGGGAAACCACCTTTTTCCCTTCCTGCGTATAAATACTGTTCTCCAGAACAAGCTGCGCAGGAGCCAGACTACCATTATCCAGCTTTACTTTAACAGTTATATCCGCCGAACGTCTTGATACATTCTTCTGAGTGATGTACACACCGGGAGAGGCGCAATCGGTCACTGTGATATTATTCTGCTCCGTAGTAATCAACCATACGGGACGGTAAATACCGCCATACACCCCAAACAAACTGTGATTGACAGGAATCACATCGGGACGGGCCGTATTGTCAGCCTTCACGATAATCTCGTTCTCAGCCCCCAGTTTCAAGGCAGTGCCTATCTCGAAAGCGAAGGCACTATACCCGCCTTTATGCGTTCCCACCAACTTTCCGTTGACATAGACTTCTGTGCAAGCCCCTACTCCTTCAAAACGCAAGAATACACGTTTACCCGCCAACTCATTTCCGAAAAACTGTTTCTTTCTGTAATAACCTACACCTTCGTAGAATGCATCAGCTTTCACTTGCATATCTTTCGCATTCCAGGTATGGGGAATTGTCACTTCCTCCCACTTGCCGTCCCATTGTGCGGAAGCACGCATAGGGTCCGTAGAAAACGGCCCTTTCTTAAATTGCCAGCCGGTATTGATAGAAATGACATCACGTGCGGACGTATCATTCATAACTGCTCCCAGTAACAGGAGCAGAAATACAATCATATTTTTTACCATTAGATTATGAGTTCTTGTTTATCTGGCCATTTTATAAATCTCACATCCGCCCATTAAAAAAGCACCCACGCCATATACTTCAGTCATATTCCGCGTCACCTTCTTCGGATCGGCCCCGATAGGCTGTACATAACCTAATTTACCGTCTGCATCGACAGCAGAAACCTGTGCATTCCAGCCTTTTACCAGTATAGGAAGGAAAGTATCCTTGTCCAGCAGTCCCTCGTTGATTCCGTAAGCCAAAGCATAGACAATAAACGTGGTACAGCTTGTTTCGGGTGACGGGTAAGAAGCCGGATCGAGCAGACTTGCATGCCAGAATCCGTCCGCATTCTGCAATTTAGCGACACGGGTACAGAGCTTCACGAACAGTTCTTCGTAAAACTTCCGGTTCTTGTCCTTTGCAGGCAGTTCTTTCAATATCTCCGCCAGCCCGCCGAGTACCCAGCCGTTGCCGCGTCCCCAGAAAACCTTCCGGCCGTTGGCCTCGCGTTGGTCAAAATACCGCCAGTCGCGATAGAAAAGATTCTCTTCCTTGTCGAAAAGGTGGTCATACGTAGCTTTGTATTCGCGGTTCATGAATTTGATATACTTTTTATCACCCGTCAGGACGTATAATTTAGTGTAGACCGGAGGAGCCATAAAGAGGGCGTCACACCAAGTCCAGCGTTCCAGTGTCTCAGGTTTGCGATAATCCAGCTTGAAATCGTCCGTCGGCGGGTTCTTCATCACCCAATCCGTGCGGGCAATGGTAGGATTGAGCATATATTTGTTCTTATATTTCCGGTAAAGGTCGATAAAGAGTTGTGAAACAGCGATGTCGTCGGCATGATACATCCGCTTGTCCGGCTGCCAGCCGTTACGGCTTCCGATACGGGTGAGCCATTTAAAATAATCCTTGTTACCGTCTTCACGTTCCGCCAATTCCGCCCAGTCGAGCATACCGACATATAGTACGGCGTTTGTCCAGCTCAGGTCACCATGTTCGGCGCCCTTGTTGGGGTTAGCTATTTGCCAGTCGGCAACTTTCTTCATCGTTTCTTTTATTTCCGCTTTACGGAAAGGAATGTTTTGTGCTTGCACGGTGAGGGTAGACAGCAGCACTGCTACGACCCCGATTTTTGTTCTTAGATTCATTCGTTTATCGTTTAAAAAATTATGAAAGTTCGGTAGTTTTTTGGTTCCAATACCCGACAAAGTACAAATATACGCCAAATATCGGATATAATTGAGGGATTTATTGGAAATATATATCCACCATGGTGGATATATAGATTCAACATATTGGGCATATATGCCCAGCGTGGTGGATATATATGCCCAATAAACAGGAAGTTAATGGTACGTTATACCATTAAGAAAACGTTACTTGCTGAAGTCAATGTCCAACGGCTCGATATTGTTTTCCGAACCGGCATATCCCGGTGTCTGATTGATATGTCCCTGCACATTTGTCGAAATAGCATTCAATGCAATCGGCCACAATACATTGTGGGGAGCAATGGTATATTCATTTCCAATCGGCGTTTTCACCCCTTTGTTATAGAAATCCGTTACATCCATAATGTGGTCGTAGAAGAAGTTTTTCTCGGAGAAATTATCCATACGGTAGGTACGTCCCTTATCGTCCGCCTTGCCGGTTTTAGCATAGATAAATGCGATACGGGTCAACTCCGTCTTACGCGGTTCTTCGTAATACAGTTCGCGGGCACGTTCGTCCAGAATCGTACGGATAGTCATCTGGTCAGCATCAAGTTCATCGGCTCCCGCTCTGCGGCGTACCTTGTTCACGTCATCGGCAGCTTTCTGGAGGCTGGTTGCATCCCCCTTCCAAATGTATGCCTCAGCACGTAACAGATACGTTTCGGCAATACGGAAAATATACCAGTCGGCCCAACCACCGCGCCACCATTTATCTTTCTGGTCGGCAACGTTGGTCTTATAATGCGGCCACCCCACCCAGTCACGAATGGTATCGTTTACCAGGATGTTTCCTTTATCGTCTTTAAAGCGAACCGGTTGTCCGTACCATTCCGTACCTTTGAGTTCAGGATTATTGTAGGTCAGGTCGGTCATTTCTATCCAGTTGCCCGGAGCATGACGAAGATCTGTGTCATCCAGTGTCCAGATCATGTGCGTATGATACCAGGTAGAACGTGCTGTACATACTCCACGACCATATTGCTCAAGATAGGGATTTTTCTTTGCATCGTTATCGGTAAATCCGTTTTTGCCGTCGGGAGTTTTAATCTCGCCGTCTTTTGCAAACCAGGGAAGCACCTGCCGTTTGATTTCCAGTCCGGCTGCCGAACGAATATCCTCACCGGCATCATAACGGTCGAGCACCATGTAAAGTACTTCTTTGTTTTCAGGCAAGGATTTATTCTCAGACTGATGCAAGTCCCAAATCACATTCTTGGTAGCGTCATTCTTGTCAACACCGAAACGCTCTGTCATTAGATAGTGCACTCCGTCATTAATGACGTTATTGGCTGATTCGATTGCATCGTCAAATTCGCCCAATGCAAGATTGATCTTTGTCAGTAAGTGATAAGCCGCAGCCTGAGTCACCATACCGATATAAACGTTGTTTTTCAGATAAGGAGCCGTACGGTCCAAATCGTTTTTCAGATACCGCAAGATTGCTTCACGCTTCGTTGAATAAAAATCATAACGTGGCCCGGTGATTTCTTCTGTGATGAACGGTATATCCCCATACTGATTCACCAGACGGTAATAACGATAAGCACGATGGAAACATGCCAATCCTTCAATTTCCTTACGTTGGTCTTCATTGTCAAACTCTGCCGTTTCCGAACGGGTCAGCAATGTATTGGCGTCTTTAATACCTTTATACAGATAGGTCCAATAGTTATTAATCTGACTTGCATTTCCTGTCAGAGAAGCACTGGGAGTAATCTGTCGAACAAGATCCTGTGGAGAGTTTGCCGCGTCAGTACGTCCGTTGACACTTATATCCGAAAAGAAATATTCGGAAAGGATACAAGGGTCCATAGAGCCTCCTGTGGGATAAAAATCAAAGTAACGGACGTCACGGTTCAACATATCCGTTCCGGTCTTCAGGCCGTTGTAATCCGTAAAAGAAATCTCCGGCGTATAGAATGAAAGTGGCTTCGGGTCCAGCCAATCCGAACAACTACTTGCTAATACAGCTACTCCAATCATGCAGGCAATGCCTGTTTTCTTATTATTTAGTTTCATCAGTCTGTAGATATTATAAAGTCAAGTTAATACCAAAATAAATTACTCTCGGGGTATTTGCATCACTGTTTTCCGGGTCGTAACCGGGCCAACCGGAGATATAACCTGCATTCTTCATCGTAGCATTGACGTTCAGGTTCTGAATCCGCAGCGGCTCTATCAGCTTCTTCGGGAAAGTATATCCGATTGAGATATTATCAAAACGCAGGAAAGAAGCGTTCTTGTAAATGGCATACGAAACGCCGGCCGGCTTCTTGTTGGCCAGACGCGGATATTCATTGTTACGGTTTTCCGGCGTCCAGTAGTCACGTTTAATCTGGTTCGTCACGTTCAGCAAAGCATTGTCGTTGGTAAAACGTCCCAATGTCTTTTTATGTCCGATATAGGAGTACATATTGAACGAGATATTGAAGTTCTTGAACAACGTGAAATCATTACGCATACTCCAACGCAGACGCGGCATCGTAGTTCCCTGGAATTCCTTATCCGTATTGTCATATTTGTAGTTCATATCTTTATCCAGCAGATGAACGTCACCCGGCTGCTGACCGTATTTGGCAGCTTCTTCACGTTCTTCTTCCTGCCAGATTCCCACTACCTTGTAATCCCAGATTTCATCAATATCGTGTCCGATGAAACGCTTGTTCTTGATATCGTCCGCTTCACGCTGGCCGATAACGTTACCGTCCGCATCTTTCACATCTTCCATGATTCCGTACAGGTGAGTTATCTTGTTCTTGTTATAAGCCAGGCTGAAAGAAGTACGCCATGTCAGCTTATCCATTCTGATGTTGGTAGAGTTCAGTGAAAGCTCGACACCGGTATTCTGTACCTCACCGATATTAGACATCACGGAGCTGTAACCGATCAGGCTGGGCAACTCACGGCTGACAAGCAGGTCGGTCGTAATCTTCTTATATACATCCAGGTTCGCGCTCAGTCTGCCTTTCAGGAAAGTCAGGTCCGTACCGATATTCCATGAAGTCGTTGATTCCCATTTCAGGTTGGGATTAGCCATAGTAGAAGCATAGAAAGTGTTGGCGGTCACCAGACTGCCGGTTGCCGGATCCACATAAATGTATTTGCGCGGGGCCAACTGCATGAATGCAGCATAAGTACCTACGGCACGGTTACCGTTCTTACCCCATGAGAGACGCAGTTTACCATATTCGAACCAATCCGGACGGTGCAGGAATTTCTCTTCAGAGAACACCCAACCCAATGCGATAGCCGGAAAAGTGGCACGCGGGTTGGCAAGACCGAAAGCTGAATATCCGTCACGACGTACAGTAGCGGTAATCAGGTAACGCTGGTCGTATACATAGTGCAGACGTCCCATAAAGGCGTCTCCTGTACGGTAGACATCATCACTGGATACGTTAGGGCTGGTACCGAAACCGATACCTCCATAACCCAGTTCGTCGGTAGGCAGGAAGTTTTCATTCGTCATTTCATCATGCCAACGCTGGAACTTCTCCCAGTTGGCAAGGAAAGTAAAGTCAAAAGCGTGCTTGCCGAATGTCTTGTTCCACTTCAGCATATTATCCCATTGCCAATAGAAATCCTTCGTATGCGTACGTTCCACACGGCCGTTCTGCGAACCGGAGTCGGGAGAAGCGGCTGCCTTATGGAAAAGATAGTTTGTCCATTCAAAACGCGGAGAATAAGTAGTCTGGATAGAAAAGCCCAAAGGGAGGGTGATTTTCAGATAAAGAGCTGCATTCAAGTTCTCGATGTCATTGCGTTTATTCTGGAAAGCCGGAGCAAGCAACGGGTTGCTCTGGTTATTGTTACCGGTAGGGTATTGTTTCAAAGTCACTCCATCGTCTTCGTAAAGGCTTCCGAAAGGTGAAAGAGTAGTGTAATTGCCGGATGAACTACTGATATATCCCTCATCACGTGAAGTAAACTGTGCGTTCACACCGTAAGTAAGGAAGCTCTGTATCTTATTCTCCAGGTTGATACGTGCACGGATAGCACTGTATCCTCCGCCACGCACGTTACTCTCGTTTTTCAGGTAGTTGATAGATGAATAATAAGACATTTCATCTTTCTTTCCTGCCACGCTGACCGTGTAATCCTGACGTAACGCTACATCCTGATAAATGACATCGCGCCAGTCTACAAGACGTCCGGCCAAATAGTTGTTGACCTCCGTATTGGTAAATTCGAGACGTGTCAGCCAGATACTTGTCGGGTCGCCTTTATCGTTTCCCATCCAGTTTGCCAAGTCCGCATTGGACATGTGTGCCGGATTGTCGAAATATCCGGTAGCTGCTTTTGAAGGATTCTTGCTAACTTCCACATCCCGGCGGAAATTGATGAAATCCTCTCCTTCGTATACTTCCGGCAAAGAGTTCACCATTGAAAGTCCCCATGTACCACTGAAATTGATAATCGGTTTCGTTGAACTTGTTCCTTTCTTGGTAGTAATCAGCACAACGCCATTGGCTGCCTTCGCACCATAAACGGCTGTGGAACTGGCGTCTTTCAATACGTCTATCTGCTCAATGTCGTTAGGATTGATGTCGGTCATCTGTCCCGAATAGATTACTCCGTCCAATACAATCAGAGGCTCAAGGGAAGATTTATCCGTACTCGTTGCACGCAGGTTGTTTTTACCACGCACCATCATGCTGGTGTTACCCTTCGTATCGGTTTCGATACCTACCGAAAGTCCGGCCACACCCGTGCGGAGCATATCCTGAACAGTTTTCGGTTGTTCTTTTTCAAGGTCGCTGGCTTTCAAGGATGCCACGGCTCCGGTCAGGTCTTTCTTCTTCATTACACCGTAACCTACCACTACGACCTCCTCCAGTGTCTTGGAGTCTTCCTTCATTTTGATGATAGACTTCTGCCCGGCTTTCACCGTCTGAGTCGTATAACCGATATACGAGATCTGAAGCGAAGATCCGAAAGGCGCTTCCAGTTTGTAGTTACCGTCAATATCGGTAATCACACCGGTCGTTGTGCCGGCTACCAAAACATTAGCTCCGATAATGGGCTCTCCGTTCTCGTCTACAACTTTACCGATGATTGTAGTCGCCTTGCCCGTTTGTGCCGGAGTACTCTTTTTGGGGAACAAGGCAATCTGTGTGCTGGTCACTTCAAATGACAGGTCAATGCCTTTCAGCATTTCTCCTACCGCTTTGGATACAGGAACCTGTTTCACGTTCAGGCTGACTTCCTGTTTCACATTTACTTGTGTTGCGTCATAAAAGAAGGTATAGCCGCTGGTTTTCTCAATGCGTGCCATAGCTTCGGACAATGGAATTTTCGAGAAGCTTATCGTTATCATCTTCTCTTTTACTTGTGCAGAAAGTACAACGCTAAAAAATAATAGCGTTAAAAGTGCAAAATGCTTTTTTAAATTCATATTTTTGCGATATTAAAAGTTAACTGTAAGGAGGCTGCATTAAAATGGGTCAGATTTTAATGTTCACTCACTTTCTTCGGTTAATAAAAAACTTGATTTGGTAGGGGGGAAAGCCGGAAGCGGAACTTCCCCCTTATTTATTCTATATCTTCATTATATCATAGGCTCGCCTTTCTCTCTTACTTATTTGTCAAAAAAATCATTTTACCGATATTGAACTCGGATATTTGCATTGTGTGTTACCACTTATTGTTTCTGCTTCGGTAAAATTGTCAACATATTCTCATCATTAAATTCATAGTTGATAGGATGAATGCGCGACATGATTCGCATGATTTCTTCCAACGGTTCGTGCCGCAAGGTGAATGTGTATCTGTACTGTTCCTGCAATTCCGGAGACAAATTTATCTTCACATTATACCATTTGGACAGAAGAGGGCAAATCTCATCCAACGGCCTGTTTTTAAATACAATCTGATTGCTTGCCCACGAGACAGCCAACTCGATATCTCCTTTTTCTATTTGAAGCCGTCCGTTACGCTTGTTGAAAGTACCGACTTCTCCCGGATGCAGAAAACGGGTTTCCGCTTTCGTCTCCAACGACACCGAACCTTCTTTCAGGCTGACAAATGTATTTTCCGAACCGGGAAAGGATTCTACATTGAATTTTGTACCGTGTACGGTGATTTTCATTCCTTCGGTTTCAACGACGAAAGGATGATCTTTATCGTGGGCCACATCAAAGTAAGCCTCTCCATTCAACCGGACATTTCTGTTTTTCGAATAATAATTCGTATTATAAGTAAGCGAAGTAGCCGAATGAATCCATACATTCGACCCGTCCGGCAGAGCTACTTCCGATTTACCTCCCCAATTGGAATAGGTTTGTTGCGCCATTTCCGGCTGACCGATCTTTATACCTATATATAAAGAAACAGAAAGGAAGACAGCCACAACTACGCAGGCAGCCGCAACATAGCGTTGAAAACGGGGGAAAGCCCACAAACGAACAAGTTGTTCCTTATCTTTGAGATTCACTTCAACTTTATCTTCAGACCTTTCCATATCTTCAGCTTGTCTCCGTTCAGCCTCCTCACACTCCTCCATACGCTGCATCAACTCTTTCCAGTAGAAATCTACGTCCGGCGTATAATTGATAACTTTAGCACGCACCTTTTCCCAAACTCCCCGAAGTTCTTCATACACCTTCCGGTTCTCATCGATAGACACCCACTCCTCCAAGTGCTTTTTATCAGCATCGGAGATGTCTTGTTTCAGGTCGGAAATGATTAACTCCCAAGGTATTTCTTTTTTCATGCTTCGCTGTCGTTTTTAACTGTTACCGATACTAAGACACAAAAAACGAATCATACCCTTATTCAGAAAAGCATTTTTTTAGTTTCTACTAAAAAAATATTCTTTAACTTTGCAACGTCTCACTAACCTAATTACAAACACTATGGACGATATGTTCCTTTTGCAATTGATAAAGAATGGTGATAAGCAGGCGTTCAAGTACGTCTTCGATACTTATTTCACTGTTCTTTGCCGCTTTATGTATTTGTATTTAGGAGATACACAAGAAGCGGAAGATATAGCAAGTGACATCTTTGCGTCCGTATGGGAAAACAGAAAAAAACTTGAAATCAGGCTTACTTTCAAAGCTTATCTTTTTCAGGCTGCCAAAAACAGGTGTCTGAACGCTATACGGGACAGAAAGGCTACTGTCTCACTGGACGACATCAACGGACAGGACACTCCGCAAGTAAGCATCACCGATTCACTGGAAACAGAAGA
This sequence comes from Bacteroides caccae, assembly GCF_002222615.2. NCBI lineage: Bacteria > Pseudomonadati > Bacteroidota > Bacteroidia > Bacteroidales > Bacteroidaceae > Bacteroides > Bacteroides caccae. The sequence continues at coordinate 825,016 of NZ_CP022412.2, forward strand.
ACTGAATAATTTAATTCAGGAGGCTATCCTGTCACTTCCCGAAAAATGTCGTGAGGTATTTCTGCAAAGCCGCACGAAGAATCTGACAAACCAGGAAATCGCGGAGTCAATGGATATATCTGTCAAGACAGTAGAGGCACAAATCACGAAAGCGCTGAAACAAATCCGGAAGTTCTTGGGTACACAATATCAATATTTGTTCTAAGTTTCCCGGCAGATAAAAGATGGAATGATCCTACTTCTTTTCCGCCAGATAAACCCCTAATATGATGCAAGCCGCCCCCATTAACGTAATCCATGTGATTTGTTCGTGGAGAATGAGCACCGAAGCCACCATCGTCACCAACGGATTCAAATAGATATAATTGGAAGCCCGCATCGTTCCCAGCTGTTTCAAAACCACATTCCAAAGAATATAGCAGATCAAAGAAGCCAGGACTGCCAGGAACAAGAGATTGGACAATACGAGCGGTTGCAGAAGCACATCAAAATCCGGTTGCAGCGGATGAAGAAGAAAAGCGGGAAGAATAGTCAATACCCCATAGAAAAATATCTTACGGGTAATAAATACCGTGGGATAACGTCCCGTCATCCGCTTTATTACCAGGCTATAAAAAGCCCATGACAGAGCCGCAAGCAAAGTGAGCAAATCACCCACAGGAGAGAGCTTCAACACCACACTTCCGTTAAAGACGACCAGCCCTACGCCAATCAGGGCCAACAGCGAACCATAGATCAGCCCTTTCGTAGCCTTCTCACTCTTATAAAAGAGCAGGGAAAGAATCGTAGTCAGCAGAGGAGCCGTGCAAATGATGAAAGCAACATTGGAGGCTTGGGTAATCCCCAAAGCTGTATTTTCTGTGAAGAAATAAAGCGATCCGCCGAATACGCCTCCCGCCACCAACCAAAGCTCATCTTTCAAATTATCGGCAAACAAGTGTTTTGGAGAAATCGCCCAAATACCTATATAGGCTATCAAAAAGCGATAAAAGAAAATTTCCTGAGGAGTGAGTCCGTGATTAATCAATACTTTCGTTGCAATAAAGGTCAGCCCCCAGATAGCAACCGTCAGTATGGCAATCAGATGATAGTATCCGTGCGTCAGTTTCATACTTATACTTTTAATAATGCCGCAAAGATACAGGGAATCACGAAAATATATACCGACTCTTATGAATATATTTCAGACAGAATCTCGACTAAACAAAACTATAAATAGTCGCTTCCTGCCGAAGCACCCGGTCACTGTCAAATAAAATACCAATAAACGCAAAGGGTTCATTGTATAAACAAATCTTACCAAATAAGGAAAAAACTAAAAATCGGCAAATCCTCACGATATTTCTTCTTTACACTTTATCACCGATATTGCATAAACCCGCTTCGAGTTTTTAATAAATAATGAAATAGTTTATTATAAACGGTTCCCAAGTTTATTAAAAACTATTTTTAGGCACTTTCAGTTACTCAAATCGAATTATTGCAACAAAAATGGGCAAGAACCTTCACAGTTTCTTGCCCATTCGTTATCCTCATATGCAATTTTGCACATTCACCTATTGAACCTATGTAATAATACTTATATATTTCATGATTACTTTTCTGTTTTTAATTTCTCCAAATATACGAAATAAAAACGAGAAAGTCAATAGGTAAAGCGTGGTTATCTGAAAATAAACACGTAAATTTGTGCCTCAAATTAGAAATAACAGTATAAATCACTATAAATAAAAACTTTATCACTATGGAGTACAATTTCAGGGAGATTGAAAAGAAGTGGCAAGCAAGGTGGGTGGAAGAGAAAACCTACCAAGTTACGGAAGACGAATCGAAGCAGAAATTTTATGTATTAAACATGTTCCCCTATCCTTCAGGAGCCGGACTACACGTAGGACACCCGCTGGGATATATCGCTTCGGACATTTACGCCCGTTACAAACGACTGCAAGGCTTCAATGTACTCAATCCGATGGGATACGACGCTTACGGCTTGCCCGCCGAGCAATATGCTATCCAGACCGGACAGCATCCGGCCATCACTACCATCAACAATATCGACCGCTACCGCGAGCAACTCGACAAAATAGGTTTCTCTTTCGACTGGAACCGTGAAATCCGTACTTGCGACCCGGAATATTACCATTGGACACAATGGGCTTTCCTAAAAATGTTCAACAGTTATTATTGCAACGACGAGCAGAAAGCACGCCCTATCGAAGAACTGGAAAAAGCCTTTGCTGTCTACGGAAACGAGGGACTGAATGCCGCTTGCAGTGAAGAAATCAGTTTCACCGCCGATGAATGGAACGCAAAAAGCGAAAAGGAAAAGCAGGAAATCCTGATGAACTACCGCATCGCTTATCTGGGCGAAACAATGGTAAACTGGTGCGCTGAATTAGGAACGGTATTGGCGAATGACGAAGTAGTGGACGGCGTCAGCGAACGCGGCGGTTTCCCCGTCATCCAAAAGAAGATGCGCCAGTGGTGTCTGCGTGTATCCGCCTACGCACAACGTTTGCTTGACGGACTGGATACTATCGACTGGACAGATTCTCTGAAAGAAACTCAAAGAAACTGGATCGGACGCTCGGAAGGTGCCGAAGTTCAATTCAAGGTAAAAGACAGTGATCTCGAATTTACAATCTTTACCACCCGCGCAGATACCATGTTCGGTGTTACCTTTATGGTGTTGGCCCCGGAAAGTGAATTGGTGGCACAATTAACCACTCCTGCACAAAAAGCGGAAGTAGACGCTTACCTCGACCGTACTAAGAAACGTACGGAACGTGAACGTATTGCCGACCGCAGCGTTACCGGTGTATTCAGTGGTTCGTATGCGATCAACCCGTTCACAGGCGAAGCAGTACCTATCTGGATCAGCGACTACGTATTGGCCGGTTACGGAACGGGAGCTATCATGGCCGTACCTGCTCACGACAGCCGCGACTACGCCTTTGCCAAGCATTTCGGATTGGAAATCCGCCCGTTGGTAGAAGGTTGTGATGTCAGCGAAGAAAGTTTCGACGCCAAAGAAGGTATCGTCTGCAACTCTCCGCGTCCGGACGTCACTCCTTACTGTGACCTCTCCCTGAACGGACTGACTATCAAAGAAGCAATTGAAAAAACCAAGAACTATGTAAAAGAACATAATCTGGGTCGCGTGAAAGTAAACTACCGTTTACGTGACGCTATCTTCTCACGTCAACGTTACTGGGGTGAACCCTTCCCGGTTTACTACAAAGACGGAATGCCTTATGTAATCGAAGAAAGCTGTCTGCCACTGGAACTTCCGGAAGTTGCCAAGTTCCTGCCTACCGAAACAGGCGAGCCTCCATTGGGACACGCTACGAAATGGGCGTGGGACACAGCGAACAAATGCGTGGTAGAAAACGAAAAGATTGATAATGTAACCGTTTTCCCATTGGAACTGAATACCATGCCGGGATTCGCCGGCTCTTCCGCATATTATCTGCGCTACATGGACCCGCGCAATCATAAAGCATTGGTTGACCCGAAAATTGACCGGTACTGGAAGAATGTAGACTTATATGTAGGGGGTACCGAACATGCTACGGGACACTTGATTTATTCTCGTTTCTGGAATAAATTCCTTTATGATATGGGTGTATCCATAATGGAAGAACCATTCCAAAAATTAGTAAACCAAGGAATGATTCAGGGTCGCAGTAACTTTGTATACCGTATCAAAGATACCCATACATTCGTTTCACTGAACCTAAAAGACCAGTATGACGTTACACCGCTTCACGTAGACGTTAACATCGTATCCAATGACATTCTCGACCTGGAAGCATTCAAGGCATGGCGTCCCGAATATAAAACGGCAGAGTTTATCCTCGAAGACGGAAAATATGTCTGTGGTTGGGCGATTGAAAAGATGAGTAAGTCAATGTTCAACGTTGTCAACCCGGATATGATTGTTGAGAAATACGGTGCGGACACACTTCGTATGTACGAAATGTTCCTCGGCCCGGTAGAACAGTCTAAGCCCTGGGATACAAACGGTATCGATGGTGTACACCGCTTTATCCGCAAATTCTGGTCGCTGTTCTACAGCCGCACGGATGAATATCTAGTGACGGACGAACCGGCAACGAAGGAAGAACTGAAAAGCCTCCACAAACTTATCAAGAAGGTGACCGGTGACATTGAGCAGTTCTCTTACAATACCTCTATCAGTGCATTCATGATTTGCGTAAACGAGCTTTTCAACCTGAAATGCAGTAAGAAAGAGATTCTGGAACAACTCGTCATCACGCTTGCTCCTTTCGCTCCGCACGTTTGCGAAGAATTGTGGGACGTACTGGGGCACGAAACTTCCGTATGCGACGCCCAATGGCCGGCATACAACGAAGAATATCTGAAAGAAGATACAATCAACTACACGATCTCTTTCAACGGAAAGGCACGTTTCAATATGGAATTTGCTGCAGATGAAACTTCGGACGCCATCCAGGCAGCCGTATTGGCTGACGAACGTTCACAGAAATGGATCGAAGGAAAGACTCCGAAAAAGATCATCGTCGTTCCGAAGAAGATTGTAAACGTTGTTATTTAAACAGGCATTAAGTAATAAGTATTAAGTATCACCACGGCTATGATTCAAATATATATCCGCAAGGTGAATACTTAATACTTGATACCTGATACTTTGACACCTAATACTTAAAATCAATGCATAAACTAGCAAAAGCGGGAATAATGAGAGAAGTGAAAGATTATGCTTACATCACTCTCGGACTAATCAGCTATTCTTTGGGCTGGGCGGCATTCTTACTGCCCTATCAGATAACGACCGGAGGAACTACCGGTATCAGTGCTATCATCTACTACTCAACCGGATTCCCTATCCAATGGTCATATTTCATTATCAACGCCGTTCTGATGACATTTGCTATCCGGATATTAGGCCCGCGATTCAGTATAAAAACGACATATGCTATCTTTATGCTGACTTTCCTGCTCTGGTTGTTCCAACTACTGGTCAACAATTATGTGGAAGTACCGGACATGACAGCCGACGGCAAACCGCTACTGCTCGGTCCCGGACAGGATTTCATGGCCTGTATCATCGGTGCCGCCATGTGTGGCGTAGGTCTGGGCATTGTGTTCAACTATAACGGAAGTACGGGAGGAACAGATATTATCGCCGCCATAGTTAACAAATATAAAGATGTGACACTCGGAAGAATGATTATGATTTGCGATGTATTCATCATCAGTTCCTGTTACTTTATATTCCATGACTGGCGTCGTGTTATCTTCGGTTTCGTCACCCTGTTCATCATTGGCGTCGTGCTCGACTGGATTATCAACAGTGCACGCCAATCGGTCCAATTCTTCATTTTCTCCAAGAAGTATGACGAAATAGCCGACCGTATCATCAAAGATGCCGATCGCGGAGTAACCGTGCTCGATGGCACAGGCTGGTACAGTAAAGCCAATGTAAAAGTACTGGTAGTACTTGCCAAGAAACGCCAGTCACTCGACATCTTCCGTCTGGTGAAACGTATCGACCCGAATGCTTTTATCTCCCAAAGTTCAGTTATCGGAGTATATGGCGAAGGATTCGAAAAACTGAAAGTAAAATAACCGGTTCCAAGCTTTGATTGGCCCGATAAGTATTGAACAACCCCGTTAAAAACAAAATAAGATGATGAAACGCAAACTGGTATTTGCTACCAACAACGCTCATAAACTGGAAGAAGTAGCCGCTATCTTAGGAGACCAAATAGAACTGCTGAGCCTCAACGATATCGGTTGCCATACGGATATTCCCGAAACAGCCGAGACGCTGGAGGGAAACGCCCTGTTGAAATCGTCGTTTATCTTTAAAAACTACGGCCTGGATTGCTTTGCCGATGATACCGGACTGGAAGTAGAAGCCTTGGACGGGGCCCCCGGAGTCTATTCCGCCCGCTATGCAGGCGGCGAAGGACACGACGCCCAAGCCAATATGCTCAAACTGCTTCACGAACTGGAAGGCAAAGAAAATCGCAAAGCACAATTCCGTACTGCCATTTCGTTGATATTGGACGGAAAGGAATATCTTTTTGAAGGAGTGATAAAGGGCGAGATAATCAGAGAAAAACGGGGCGATTCGGGTTTTGGTTATGATCCCGTGTTCAAACCGGAAGGCTATGAACGGACGTTCGCCGAACTGGGAAATGATGTCAAGAATAAAATCAGCCACCGTGCACTGGCTGTGCAAAAACTATGTGAATTTCTACAAAGCTAATTGTATATATCCTTTTAAAACATAAAACACAATGAAGAAAATTACTTTATTTACCTTCCTTACAATCCTATTATGTACTTCATGTGTAACGAAAAAGAAGTTCATGCTTGCAGAGCTGGCAGCTACCGCAAGCAAAGATAGTTTGCAAGGACTACTGACCGACTGCCGTAACACGGGCAACCAAATGTCGGTACAAATCAAAAACCTCATGCGTGATACAACAAAAATGGGAAACAGTATCCGCCAGTATCAAAGTATGCTGAATGTGAACATGACCGAACAGGAAAAACTGAACGCCCTGTTGAACCAGAAGAAAAACGAGTTGAATGAAAGAGAGCGTACTATCAACGAGTTGCAGCAGATGATCAATGCGCAGAATGAGAAAGTCCGGAAACTGTTGAGTAGCGTAAAAGATGCGTTATTAGGCTTCAGCAGCGATGAACTGACCGTTCGCGAAAAAGACGGAAAAGTATATGTGGCAATGTCGGATAAATTATTATTCCAATCAGGAAGCGCCCGTCTGGATAAGCGTGGTGAAGAAGCTCTTGGCAAATTGGCCGAAGTACTGAACAAACAGACGGATATTGATGTGTTTATTGAAGGACATACGGACAATAAGCCTATCAACACTGTACAATTCAAGGATAACTGGGATTTGAGTGTGATTCGTGCTACCTCCGTCGTACGTATTCTGATTAAAAACTATAACGTGAATCCTTTGCAGATACAACCGAGCGGCCGCGGCGAATATATGCCTGTCGATGACAACGAAACGGCAGAAGGCAGAAGTAAGAACCGCCGTACGGAGATTATCATGGCTCCGAAGTTAGACAAACTGTTCCAGATGCTTCAAAGCACGGAAGAGTAAAATTAAAAATTCTTATATCGAAAAAGAGGCTGACCTAACGTTAGCCTCTTTTTCGATATTTAGTGTTTCAAGCCATTAAACTATCTATTTTTTAGAAGGATGTGTCATTACCCGCGTTGAACGGATAATGACGGGGGAAACATCACTTCTTTAATGACTGGTGTCCATCAATTGGAAAAGCTTTTCCCGCCCATGCCTTTTGAGATGTCCATTCCTCGGCCGGATCACTCCAAAAAGGATGATCGGCAGGAAGACCCAAAGGCAAGAAAACGAGTGAAGTCATATATAAGCTACCATTATTAGTATAATAGTTGGCCAAATCCGGCTGATGTCCCGCAAAACCAAGTGCCAGGAATCCTTTATCATCAAAATTTCCATCTACTGAAAACATATTTCTCATCACTGCACTTAATGCACTCCGGACTTGTCCGTTAGTCAGTCCTTCAGGAAGGCCATATTTCCAGGCAGCCAATGCCAACGATTGGAATGCTCCCATACGATAGACTACGGAACGCCCGAAAGCCGGGAAGGTACCTTCCGGAGAAATAAGACGTTCGATGAAGGTATTAAAACGTTGCATACGACTGATTGCCAGCTTATAACTGATTGGGGTAGGAAAACGGTTCTTGCTGCACGTTTCCAGTATCTCGACATACATGGGATGAATAACGAAAGAATTATAATAATCCAACGAAAATTCCGCTCCGTCGGAATACCATCCGTCACTAAGATACCATTCATTTATTTTATTAAGACCGGTAGTCAAGGCATAACCGTCAGGTTCTTCACCGACGGAAAGCAAGAAAGCCTCTACCATGTCACGAAACAGTAACCAGTTATTATAGGCAGGACGGATGACACGCACCTTCTTAAAACATTCAATATAACGTTCTTTTGTCGTATCATCCAACTGTCCCCAAGTGGCCTTAGGAGCACGGATGAAACTTTCCGCAAGATAAGCGGCATCTACCAAAAGCTGCTGATGTCCTTTCCACAGCAAATAATCCGGACTCTGCGGGTCAACAGCATTTTGATAAGCCTTCAAAGCCCACTCACGTATTTGCTTGCGTTGCTTTCCTTCTGCCGTATCATCATCAGGCAGCTCCAGCCAGGGAGAAATGCCTGCCATGAGCCGACCGAATGCTTCCATATAAGCCACCCGCTTGTCTCTTCCGTCCCACGTAGGACTCAACTCCAGTTGCATATTCTTTTGCAACTCGCCTTTACTCATATTCTCCAAAACGGGTTGCGCTATTTTATAACATAAGTCAACCCACTGTGTTCTGTCGTTCACCGGTTGATTCTTTTTCTTATCAGCGGCATTTACACTCAGGAAACAAAAAGAAATAAGAGCTAATAAAACAATTCTCATTTTCATAATCATTCTTTTTAAATGGCAGTTTTTTCAATATCCGTTTTACGTTTCAAAGCTTCCAGATAATAATAATCCGCATAGTTCAACGGAACATCCACTTCGCTGTTATGAGGAATACTACCTACACTGTGCATCAGGATAAACCGTCCGTTTTCTCCCAATTTGGCAGTATAGCTCTCTGATGCAAGCGACTCCATTATTTTGTCGGCATACGCCCGGTAAGAAGCAGCGTCCGGCAGGTCATAAGTACTCATCTCATATAAGGCGGATGCTATGACAGAAGCCGAAGAAGCATCTCGCGGGGCAGCAGGAACATCAGGCGCGTCCATATCCCAATATGGAACAAGGTCCTCCGGCATATTCTTAAGATTTTTCATAAATTCGAAAGTCTTGATTGCCTGGTCAAGGTAAGTACGATTCTTTGTTTCTCTATAACATACGGTATATCCATAGATCGCCCATGCTTGTCCTCTAGACCAAACAGATTCATCGGAATAGCCTTGAGCAGTCTGGCGATGACGTACGGTTCCGTCCTCAATACTGTAATCAATAACGTGATAACAGCTTCCGTCCGGGCGGAATTGCTCTTTCAACGTACGGTCTGCGTGCATCACCGCTACGTTATAGAAAGTAGAATCACCGGAAAGTTTGGTTGCTTCAAACAACAATTCAAGATTCATCATGTTGTCTATAATCACAGGACATTCCCAGCCCCGTTTCGACTGCCAGCTATTTCCTTTCACATCCCAGCTTTGAATCACTTGAGGCTTTTCACGAAAACGGGTACAAAGAGATTTTGCTGCTTGGATCATTACCTCCTTATAACCAGGTTTATCAATCAGGCGCAAGCCATTGCCAAAGCTGCAATTAATGATAAAACCAATATCGTGATGCCAAGTAAGATTTTGTGCTTCGCTAATAGCCTCGGTATATTTCTGGGCAAGCGGAAGCAAAGCAGTGTCGCCTGTCAGTTCATACAAATACCATACACTGCCGGGAAAAAAGCCGCTCCGCCAGTCAGCGTATCCGCAATAATAGACACCACCCTTATTATTGAGCGTCACCGGATTCAGAAATCTGCCGCTACTTTCAATAGTATCAATTTCCAATCCAATTTGAGCATGTGCGTTTTCAATAGCTTTTTCAACCCATGTTTGTTTCTCGACAGCTCTTTGGGTGCAAGATGTGGCTACCACAAGAGCAGTACATCCTGCAAGAATAGAGTTTTTCAATTTCATGATATAGATTCTTTATTATAAATGAATAATTTCCTTTTCTGAATGACCGAATACATATAATTGTATAAAATAATGAGAACACAAATATAAGTATTTTTTCTATCATCTAATTAAGATATTAATGTATGGCAAAATAGCACCATTTATTTTTATCTTATCTGACTAAATTGTCCTCAATAGTTGCATCTATTTTCCAAATCATCCAAATCAACGGGGAAAATATTGATTAATACAGATATAATTTTCATCTTTGCCTGCGACATAATAATCATACAACATCATGAAGAACATTAAAATACGCTTTTTTATTTTATGCCTTTGTCTGTCAGTAACAGGATATACATCCGCATCCGCCCGAACAGAAAAAGTAAAAACGGATATAGACTGGCCTGCTTTCATGCAAAAACAAGATTTGATCTGGGAAATATTGCCCGAATACTGGTATGAATCGGCTTATATGGGCAACGGTATGTTGGGACTTATGATTTATAAGGAACCGGGACAGAACTATATCCGGTTTGAAACCGGCAACTGCTCGGTACACGACCACAAAGCGGGATCGGACTTATTTGCCATTCCCCGACTGCTCACCGGGCACTTCGCCTTACATCCTGAAGGTACAATCGTAAATGGAACGATGCATCTTGACATCTGGAATGCCGAAACAAAAGCAGAGATAACCACCACAAAAGGAATCATCCGTCTGCACGCCTATGTACACGCCAATGATATGGTAATGCTGGTTCAGACTAACGCCACCGATGGAGAGAAAAACTTCCGTTGGGAATGGATACCTGCCTCCGCCCAAAGCCCGCGATATCTTTATGCAAAAGGAGAAGGAAAATGGATAAAGGTGCCTGAAGACTACTCTCTTAACCCGGCACCGGAGGTAAAACCGGAAGTATCCGTTCAGAAATTGCGGGCAGGAGGTGAAACAGCCGTTGCATGGAAAGAAACCCGAACTAAAAAAAATGAACGCACATACTGGATTACCGTAACTCATTCGTATCCCGAAGCCACGGCCGAAAAGGATGCCGCTCAAATTTTGGATAAGGCATTAGCAACAGGAACCGGAAAATTACAGAAACAACACCGTACCTGGTGGAATCATTACTATCCGAGCAGTTTCCTTACGTTACCGGATGGTATGAAAGAGAATTTCTATTGGATACAGATGTATAAGCTTGCCAGTGCCACGCGCGGCGACCGTGCACTAATAGACAACACCGGCCCATGGCTGACCGTCACTCCATGGCCCAATGCATGGTGGAACTTGAACGTACAACTGACCTATTGGGCACTCAATGCATCCAATCATCTCGATTTGGCAGCCTCTCTGGAGAATGCTATTTACAACAATATAGAAAACCTTAAGAAAAACGTACCGGAAGCCTATCGCAAAGACGCATTGGCAATAGGACGCTCGTCGAATCTGGTATGCGAATCCGGCGAAATCGGAATCCCCGGTGTGGACAAAGCAGCGGAAGTCGGGCTTTTGCCTTGGGCATGCCATAGCTTATGGTTGATTTATCGCCACAAAATGGATGACGAGCTATTACGCAACAAACTCTTTCCTGTACTTAAACAAGCTATCAACTACTACCTGCACTTTACCTACAAAGGAAAAGACGGCAAGATACATCTGCCCCAAACATATTCTCCGGAATATGGCAGTGCGGAAGATTGTAACTTCGACCTGGCATTATTATCTTGGGGTTGCCGGACATTACTTGAGATTACCGGCCGGCTGAACATAGACGATCCGCTTATCCCGCGTTGGAAAACGATTTTGGAAGAACTTACACCGTTCCCCACAGACCCGGCCAACGGGCTTATGATAGGACGGGATGTTCCTTATGCTTTCTCGCACCGCCACTATTCGCATCTATTGGCTGCCTATCCTCTATATCTTATCAATAAGGAAAATCCCGAAGAATACGACCTCATAGAGAAATCACTCCTCTATTGGCAAGGCAAATCCGGGGCACATCAGGGATATTCATGTACGGGAGCATCCTCTATATCATCCGCTTTGGGTAAAGGCAATGAAGCGCTTACATACCTTGACAAGTTGTTTACTAAATTCTTATCTGTCAATACACTTTATCGTGAATCGGGCCCGGTCATAGAAACACCATTATCTGCCGCCCAGTCTATCCATGATATGTTGCTTCAAAGTTGGGGAGGAAAGCTGCGCATCTTCCCTGCCGTTCCCGACAGTTGGAAAGACATTGCTTATAAAGACTTCCGTGCTGAAGGTGCTTTTCTTATCACTGCCAGCCGGAAAAACGGTAAGACTGAGTTTATCACTATCAAAAGCCTTGCAGGCGAACCTTGCATTGTAGTGACTGACATATCTTCACCTGTCTTCAAAGGAAAACGCCAATTTGCGGCCACAGCTTTATCCGAATCTATGTACAAAATAGATTTACAGAAAGGCGAAGAAGTAATCATTTACTCCAAAGGTACTCAGCCGGACTTCACCATTCGTCCTGTGAATAATAGCAGAACGAATTGTTTCGGAAAAAAGAAACAGTCCTGAATCAGTCTGCCTGTTTCTTTTCTTTCCGGTAATTCTGAGGTGTACATCCGAACTGGTTTTTGAAGCAACGGCTGAAATATACGGGCGCATTGAACCCACTACGGTCACTAACCTCTGCAATGGGAAGATCAGGGTATTGCTTCAATAAAGTGGCTGCGTGCTTCAGGCGGTAATTTAGCAAGAAGTTATTGGGTGTCATGCCGGTTAATGCTTTGAACTTAGTATAAAGCAATGACCGACCGACACCTACTTCTTTACAAAGAGCCGGAATATCAAATTCCGTATCGTCAATATGTTGCTCAATCACCTGTGAAGCCCGTTTCAACAGATCTTTGTCCAAAGGATTTATGCTGGCCAAATCAATCTCGGACATCGGTTTCTTATCAAATTGATGTTGCATCAGCAAGCGGCTGCGTATCAGGTTATTGGCACGTGCCAGTAACAACTGTGCATGAAAGGGTTTCGTGATATAATCATCGGCACCACGGCTGAGTCCCTCAATGTTCTGCTCGGTAGAGTTGAGTGCAGTCAACAGAATTACAGGTATATGACATAAATCTATATTATTCTTAATCTGCAGACACATTTCTGTCCCGGTCATCTCAGGCATCATGACGTCACTGATAACTAAATCAGGAGAGTTCTCATAAATCTGACTGAGTCCTTCTTTCCCGTCATGGGCACAAATGATCTTATAGAAAGGCTCGAAAAGCTCTTTCAGCACTTGGAGCAACTCATCATTGTCTTCCACAAGAAGCACCGTATGAGTCTTGTTTTCCGTATCTTTAGTCTCAATAAGTTCTATGGGCGAATTCCCCTCATCTACAAATACAGGCATTGAATCGGGGATAATATCACTTTCAGAATCCTGAGTATAAAATTGTACATTCTTATCGTTCAGGAATACATCTTTCCGGCGGGGCAGCCGCACTGTAAATGTACTACCTTCACCAACAACACTTTTCACTGTTATCTCTCCATGATGTTTTTCCACAATTGTTCTGGTCAATGCCAATCCGATACCGGTTCCGCTAAACAGGCTTCCTTTCTTTTCTTGATTGTCAGCCTGAAAGAATCGTGCAAATATTTTATCTTTATCTTGTTCAGAAATACCGATACCGGTATCCGTTATATTAATTTTTATATCACTATTCGTTATCTCTCCCGACAGAATAATATTCCCTTTGTCGGAGGTATACTTAAAGGCATTGGACAAAAGATTGAAGAATACTTTCTCCATTAATTGCGGTTCAAACCAACATAAGACAGACAATTCCGGTAATTTGAATTCATAATTTATATTCCTTTGCTGTGCATAATCGACAAAAGAAAGATAGATTTCCTTCAAAAATACAATTATATCCTGTTGCTTTATTTGTATCGTTCCATAGTTCTGTTCCAATTTCCTGAATTCAAGCAACTCAGAGATCAACTTATTCATTTGTTGCGCATTTTTCCTAATCTTCGTTATCTGATTGTATATAGAAGGGTTCAATGAATATTTTTGTAATAGGATATCAATATGACTGATAATCAGAGTTAGAGGCGTTCGGAACTCATGGCTCACATTTGTAAAGAAAACTAGTTTTTCCTGGTTAAGCTGCTTTATCTGTTGTTTCTCAAAACGTTCCTTTTCCAAAGAAAGAGCCAATGTGCGTTTTGCTATTTTACTATATACATAATAGAAAACGCACGCAATGAAAGCTGTCACATAGATTATCCATGCCCACCACGTATCATACCACGGAGAGGCAATGACAAGCTGCATCGTTATTTCCTCCAAACTTTGCCCGCTCTTTTCATTTATCGAAGCCACATGCAACGTATATTTTCCCGGATCCAGATTAGTGTAATACAATTCCGTCTGTTTAGTCTTAATCCAATTCTTGTCCAAACCTTCAAGCTTATATTGAAACCACTTTTCCGATAATTGTTGTCCGTAATCGGACAAAGCAAAATGAATAATCAGATTATTCTGATCATAATTAAGTTTAAGTTCACGAGTGTACGGGAGCGACTGAGACAATATCCCTGTATCATCTCCCGGAATAATCGTCTTATTATCGACCCAAAGTTCTGAAAAGTAAAAGTTAGAATTCTCATTAGCAGTACCGGTTTTGTTAAACTCATTTTCTGAGAATACGGTTACTCCTTTTGTATCTCCAATGTAAATACTTCCCTCTCCGGATACCAAAATTCCACATCCGTTGATAATATGAGTCGAGGGAAAGTTTCTCATCAAATCAATCGTTGTGAAAGTGCCCTCGGAAGGAACAAAGCAGGTGACTCCCTTATCACCTGTTATCAGAATCTTTCCATCCTGGGTCCGGCAAAGATTATAGCAGAAATCACCCGGCAACTGATTGTTTCGGGAAGTATAATGAGCCATGTTACGCGTCTGCCTATCATAAAAAAAGAGCCCCATTCCTAACGTACCGATATAGACACCATCGGAGGTGGCAAGCACACGGGTAGGAGTTGCTTTACTATCTCCTTCTGCCAATGGAACATAGACTATAGACTCGGGATGTTCTACATGAGTACACAAAACATTTTTCCAACCCACCATATACAAATTACCTTCCGCATCAATATCGAAATGCTCATAAAATGCAAAAGGAATGTTGATCCTATGGAATTTCTGTGTCTGAGTATCCAACCGAAAAAAGCCATTATGGGCAGATATATATATTTGATCTTTCCATATCTTCACATGATAAACAATTTCATCAGGCATATCGGAAGAGTGACTCTCTTCTTTCCAATAATTATAAAACCGACCTGTATTCAAGTCATAACGTGACAAACCACCCAAATAGGTTCCTATATACAGACAATTCTTCTTTTCATCATAACAAATACTTTTCACATTATTATGAGAAATAGAGTTTTTTCCACCGGCTGTAAACTGCTGAAGAGTATTCCATTTCTTATCTACACAAGTGATGCCGCCCCCATCTGTACTAAGCCATAAATGCTCATTCTTATCAATAACAATTTCTCCGATATAAGAATAATATGAGTTTATCTTTCTCCCATAGTCATAATGTACAAAAGTATCATGTTGAGGGCTGAAATAATTAACTCCTCCATAGTAACTACCTACCCAGATAGTTCCGGCAACATCTTTATACAATGCAAAGATAGAGGGATGATTCAGCCCGCCCACATATTGGGGAATTTGAATGAGAGAATACTGTTTGTTACCAATACTGTAGCGATGAAGTCCGTCAAAAGTACCGAACCATATATTTCCCTCGTTATCTTCTACAAAATCACGAATCTGTTCGCTACTGATACCTTCCGAAGTTCCCGGCAAATAAGGAACTTTCGACAATTGTTGTTTGTCGTTCATCCGATATAATCCATGCATGCGGGTACCAATCCATAGCTCTTTTTGAGAACTTTCAAATATGCGATAAATCTCCACCCCTTCCAATAGTTGCTTTTGCTGATATGTACGGCGATCAATCAGATAAACTCCGTTATATGTCCCGATACCAATCTGATCGTCCATCATGGTCAGACAACAAATACGTGAAGTGATATTCGTTTTTAATACAAAAGTTGGTTCTTTATCTGCTTTCAAACAAAATAAAGAATCATGTTTCATATACCACACTTGTCCTTCGGACGAAGTAAGCGCGGTGATAATACTTTCATTCGTGAGTCGGGAGAATTTCTCTGTTTGTATGTCATATTTGATTAAATTCTTATCAATTAAGAAATATAGATTATCCAAGCTGTCACCAACGATAAACGAAACTTCATTGCCCAACCAGACCGGTGGTTCTTCACCTACAGATTTTATCCAGCCTTTGAATATTCTTACACGGTTTCCATCATATTGGCTTATTCCTTCCTTTGTTCCAAACCACATTCTGCCCAACCTATCCTGATAAATAGCCATTACAGAGGGCTGTGTTAAACCTTCCGACAAACCAATATGTTTGAAATATTCAGCATATAATGGCAAAACAAAGAAAAAAGAAATAAACAACAGTAATAAATGACGCAACTTCATATTATTTTTTATTTGGTGTTGTTCTGTTAATCACAAATTAATCGCTTAAATATACTAACAATTTGCAATATTCGAAAAAATACTGGACATAAACAACATTTTTATAAGCGAATCAATCTATAATCCTGCCTTTACGATTCTAACAAAGGTTTTCTTCACTTATGTCAGATATAATAAAAAAGGTTGCAAATTTTATAGAAATTCACAACCTTTACTCTCAATTTTATAAGTATCAGAAATATTCTACTTTTAGCACATAAACAGGAAAAGAGTCTTTAGCAGAACGATGTATATTACTTATTTTTAACCCGTCATCATCTAATTCCCAGTCTACCTTCTTATGATTCTCCAATAATGTAACTTTCCTGATTTTATCCTTTTCCGAAGAAAAGGAACGCAATGTATAAGAAGCTTTAGTAACATGACGTACGATAATATATACACTTTTACCTCTCATGGTGAAGCGGACATCAGGTACAATATCTTTAGGAGTTCCATCATATACTGCATCGTGAAAAGGTTTCTGTTCAGTATCTTCTACTCTATTTACCGTAAAATCTTCTCCAAAGATACGCCAGGGAGTTGTTCCATAAATAGCCTCGCCATTACTCTTCAGCCACTTATGAAAAGTTTTCAATATTATATCCGTTTGCTCCGGAAAACATCCTGCTTGGTCTGGTCCCACATTCAACAATAAATTTCCACCTTTACTAACAATGTCTACAAAATTTCTGATTAATATATCCGGCTTTTTATAAACAGTATCATAACGATTGTACCCCCAGTTCTTACCCATCGTCAGGCAAGCCTCCCAAGGTTTGTTATTTATGCTGTTAGAAAGTTTCTGTTCGATAATTGAATAGTCTCCTAATCCGTTCCCAATGCGACTATTGATTAAACACCCCGGTTGCAACGAATGAATCAATTCACGTAATTCCTTACTCTGTTGCCTAGTAACCAGTTCAGGCGTATCGAACCAGATAACTGCTATTTCACCGTAATTCGTAAGTAATTCTTTTAATTGTGGTTTTACTTTGCGTTCAATATAAGCCGGTAACTGTTTGCTATCTTCATCCGGATAATCCCAAGTATTGCTGCGGCCTGCTTTTACAGGCCAGTTAGTAGGAACATCCGGATCTTCCCAATCACGTCCTAATGAATAATAAAGTCCCAGCTTGATTCCCTCTTTTTTGCAAACTTCCGCCAGTTCTTTTAAAGGATCTTTGGCAAAAGGAGTACACTTCACTATGTTATAATCACTGCAAGCTGAATTATACATGGCAAATCCGTCATGATGTTTAGTCGTATATACCAAATATTTCATTCCTGCGTGCTTGGCAGCCCGTACCCATTTCTTCGCATCAAATTTTACCGGATTAAAATCTTTGGCTATTGTTGCATATTCTTTTAACGGAATACGCTCATAAAGCATAAAGTGTTCGCCACCTTCGGTTGGATGGCCTTTCCATTCACCGGCTGTCTGAGAATATAATCCCCAATGTATAAACAAACCGAATTTTACATCTTTGAACCAATGCAAATTGTCTTCGGTAGTAGCCATAGAATAATTGGATATAACTGTCAAAAGAACAATTACTATAAAAATTCTTTTCATACAAAACTTATTTTATACAACCATTAATGCCAACGTAAAGAACTTAATCCCAATTTCAAAGAAACATCCGGATTACGTTTATAATAATCTAATACCTCTTTAAGTTCCTTATCTATTTCGTACAATTCATCGATCACATATAAAGTTCCCGAAGGATTGTAAGCTTTATTGTAATCCGAACGTTTCTTATCGGGTTCATATTCTGTACCTACAAATTCAAGGTGAGTATATTTCTTGGAATCCAACAGAAAAGGTTTCCAGAAAACCACACTATTCCGGATAGAAGCTCCCCAATGTACATCCTTCTTATAGAAAGCTTCAGCAGCTTCATAACCTTCATACATCGCCTTCAAATGACAAAGACGAGCGAAGAACAATAAATCATAAGCATGATAAGCAAAAGCATCACGACCGAGTAAATCCGTAGTCGTTCCGTTAGGAAACAGGTTATCCTTCACCCAATCGTCATATGAGGAACGGAATTTATCGACTATAGCCTCATCTTCCAATACCGTGCCGAACAGATAAAATTGATATAACAGACAAGTACCCCAGTTATTGACCCTCAAGTCATTATCTTTAATAAATACCTCCGCCCTCTTACGTAGCCAGGTATCAATCAATTCCCGGTCAGACTGTCCGATTACTTTACGAATCAATGAATAACCTTCGACAGCAATATTATATGATTCTTCATGAATATTTCTTTTCGACAAGGCAACATTGATTTCAGACCATGCTTTCAGATATTCAACCGCTTTATTCAGATACGTCCTATCCTGTGTAAAAGCATACGCGAGACATAATTGATGAATAGCTTTCATTTCATTACTAATGTCTATCTTATCCGGATTTTCATCAATAGATTTAACCGGAGTCGTTTTCCGGTTACTCTCTACAATATTTTTAGCGGGAGTTTCTATCTGTTTGATATACCAATTCATCGGAAAAGCGGTATTATCAGCCTTCTCCAATGCTGTTTTCACTTTATCATAGTTTTCACGTGTGAGCACGACATTCGGAAACATTTTATCCACGTCCGAGGTTTGAGCCTTTACACAAGACATCCCCCATAATAACATACATATTAGAAAACATTTTCCTTTCATCCTTTTCCTCTCCTTCCGTTCTTATAAAATTTCAATATCATCTATGTAACATTTATACTTATTTCCCTCGGCCAAAGTGACTCCCGAACTATATGTCGGCAGAATGACTATGCCTGCTATACCATTCTTCAACTGTGTAGCGGCAGCACTGTATTCTCTTTTACTAAAAGCAAACGTATATGTTTTCCATGCTCCTTCTTCTTTGAAATCAACCAACGAATTGGTTAACAAAACTCCTTCTTCCTGCTCGTAATCATTCACCGAATTAAACCTTCCTATCAGTTTAACTCCTAATTGTTGAGATACTGCTTTGGAAGTACCCTTCCACGTTTCTTTTCCTATCACATTGGCAGGTTGATAAATTCGGAAACGGATTCCTCTTAGTTCATCAATATCTACTGTTTCGGAAAAACGGAATTTCAAACCGTAATTCCGGGCTTCCATCGAAGTATATTCCAGCACTTTGGAGGAAGTGTTTTCTTCACTCTGAACCGGATTATCTATCACTATATGGGAATATGCCCAACGCGGATAATAATCGTCTATCTTACTACTGCCTGAATTGCCATAACGAAAGAAATAGGGGGTTGTATCATACGTTTCAAAGTCGGCGAATAAAGTTCCTTTATCGGGAAGAGGATCTTCTTTATCATCTTTCCCTTCGTTAGAATCAACCGCAGGATCATCGCTTGAACAGGATATAAAAAGTCCCCATAATATAATGAAAAATACATTGTAGCTATATTTCATAATTTACCTTAGATTTTAGTTAATGCCGGAAATTCATGTTTTAAATATAATGAGGGTGCCTTTCCTCGAATGAACTGACACCCTCATCGGTATATACTCGTTATCTCATTCCAAATTTACCACCCTGTGTTCTGTACCAGTTTATGGTTTTTGAAAAGTTCGGTATTCGAAATCGGATAGAAATACATTTTATCCTGAATATTGTAAGTGGCATGCAAAGCTTTCGTATATTGAATAGTACCGTCAGTTTGCTTAACTACTTTCACTTTATAAATATTCTGCATATCATCTAATTCTTTCCAGCGACGAAGATCCCAGAAACGTTGTCCCTCGAATGCAAATTCTACACGGCGTTCGTTTTTCAATCGTTTCAAAAAGGCATCTTTACTCATGTCGGCAGGATACGCCGGCATTTTCACATCTCCACGATTACGTACTTGGTTGACTGCATCGCGTGCACTCAGGCTATAAGAACCTGTGTAGTCAGGATCACCATAAGCATTTACCATTGCTTCTGCATAGTTCAACAGAATTTCTGCATAACGAAACAAGATCCAGTTATGCTGCTGGCTGGTAGTAGTTTCACCCGGTTCAAAAGTGACACTGTTATTCACATATTTTCTCAAGTAATATCCGGTAGTCGTGGCATTTTTTATAGGCTGACCGTTCTTACCTCCTTCAAACACTTCTACCGGGGTCGTTTTAGGCCATGCCATACCATTATATACTACGGTCATTCCCAGACGCGGGTCACGATTCGCATACGGGTCTTTAACCATTTCTGCATTACTCCAGTCAAAAGCTGTACCATCTGTCATTTCATAAGCACTTACCAAGTTTTCTGTCGGACAAGTGGTAGTAGAGCCTTTAGTAACTCCCATCGGGAAGTTTGCAGACTCAAAACTTGTACTTGCTCCCGTGGGACGGCACATGATGACTTCTTTACTTTGGTTATTGGTAGCACCGTACAAATTAGAATATTTCGGGTCCAGACTATATCCTAAAGTACCGGCCTGACTGATAAGATCGTATGCTGCCTGAGCGGCATTTTTCCATTTCTGCGTATCATCGGCAGAATACAAAGGGCTGGCAAGATACAGAGATGCACGAGACTTCAATGCAAGAGCCATACCTTTAGTAGCACGTTGCAAGTTACCTTCTCCACCAGGCATATTATTATAATTAACAGGCAATTTGTCGTTAGCCAGATCAGTACATTCACTGATGATGAAGTTCAGGATAGTAACTGCATCCGAAGGTTCTGCTTCGTTGGCTTCTTCCTGTGTCAGTGTCTTCGTTATCAGAGGTATATTCTGATAACGTTTCACCAACTCAAAGTAATAGAATGCACGCAGAAAGCGAACTTCATGCTCATAATTCAGGTAACTTTTATAATCATCGGCAAAACCGTCGGAATATTTCCATTCATTGAACGTCAGTCCGACACAGTTCTCAAGATAGAAGTTAGCATCATGAATAGCGTTGTAGTAAGTACCGAATACGTCATTGACCGTATAATTGGCTGACCACGTACCATTGACAAAACGTTGGATAGCAGATGATTCGTAAACATGGATAGCATCATCCGTAGCTGCGTCTTGCATAGCTCCCGATGTATTACAGAAGTCATGCGGCAAATAACTATATACCTGTGTAGCCAGTTGTTTCACACGGTCCATGTTATCCAGAATTTGTTGCTTTGAATAATAATCTGTTTCGCTGCAATCCATAAAATCACAAGCTGTGTACAGAGGAGCGGATGTAACCGCAAGCAACAAGGCAATATGTTTGATTTTAAAATACTTCATGTTCATTTTACTTTTTAGAATGATAAGTTAACACCAAAAGTATACTGAGTCATGGTCGGATGATTTGTTCCGATATTTTCAGGATCTAATACTTTAATCTTATCTACACAGAAAAGGTCGTGACCGCGCGCAAAGACTTTGGCACCTTTGATGAATTTGCTCTTCTTCATCATTTCCTGTGAGAAATTATAATAAAGTTCCAATGTACGCAATTTCATATAAGACGCATCAGCCACCCACAAGGAGTTAGTCGTATAGTTATTGGCGGAACCTTCTGAAGTCAGACGCGGATATTTAGCATTCGGAGTATCCGGAGTCCAACGATTGTTATAATATTCGGTGGAAATAGTACTGTTACTAATCAAAGGCCAATACACACTTGAAGTGTTCAAAAGACGGCTCTGATTTCCCGTTCCTTGGAACAAAGCATAGATACCGAAACCTTTATATTCCAGATTCAAGTCGAATGAGTAATAGATTTCCGGCATAGCACTGTATCCTAAAGCTACCTGGTCATAAGCGTCAATAACTCCGTCATTGTTCTGGTCTTTATACTTCAAATCACCCGGACGAACATCTGAAAGGTTTTGTTTAACACCGCGGTTGTCAATTTCTTCCTGACTCTGGTAAATACCTTCCACTTCATAACCGAAGAACTGTCCCAAACGCTTGCCTGTACGTTTCAAGTAGTCATGAGGGCGATATTCTTCGTTCTGGTTAATAATCTTGTTACGGTTGAAAGTCAGCATACCGCCAATTTGATAATTAAAATCACCGATTTTATCCGCCCAGCGTACGCTTGTTTCTACTCCATAACTATTCACAACTCCATTATTGATATTGGGAGCTGTCAAACCAAATATAGAAGACACGGCATTATCTCCGCTTACTAAAATATCCGTGCGGTGATCGTAAAAACCGTCAATAGTAACAGATAACTTGTTGAAAGCTATGAAATCGAATCCTACATTCAATTTGTGAGACTTCTCATAGGTCATGTCAGTGATACCCAGTTGAGTAATTTTCATACCACTGATGCTTGCCGGATTTTTTCCGAAATAATAACTTCCCCCTGTACCATACACATCAAGATAAAGGTCAGTACCATAATCAGCACGTCCGGAAATACCGTAGGAAGCACGAAGTTTCAACAGGTTTAACCAGTCGCTTTTCAAGGCAGCTTCTTCCGACATAATCCATGCGGCACCTACCGACGGAAAGATTCCCCATCTATGTCCCGGTTCCAGAATGCTGGCGGCAGAACCGGATAAAGATGCGTCCAGTACATAACGATGGTCATATACATAATGGGCCTGTGCCACTACATCCATAAATGCCTTCGAGTTGTTCTGACCTTTGGCATTTGTTTTATCCATATTGTATTGCAGAGTTGCAACCAGACTATGCTTATTCCAGTCCTTAGCATAGTTGGCATAGGCCCCAAAATTGAAATGATTGACCGAAGATCCTACACTCTTACTGAATGAAAGAGTACCTTCATTACGTAAAGTATTATAAGTAGTTTCTCCGGTTTCCCAATTCATCGTTGCTTGTTCATATCCGAAGTTCATGGTATTGTTGTCCCAATAAGAAGCACTGTTGTCCAAACCTACCTGAAAGCCTACTGATAATCCTTTCACAAGAGCACTCAAATCTTGATTCAATTTCATATCAGCATACATATTACGGGTTTGAGAGCGAGCATAGCCTCTACCGGAAATACTTGCAATCGGATTGTTGGAATATACAGTTGTACCACCCCATACATTGCGAGACGTTTTTACAGGAAATGCTCCAGAAGGAACTTGATACAATGCACTGAAAATGTTCGATGTCGTTTCTCCCGGACGGTTATGTTCGGAGAAATTTCCAAACAGGTTCAGCTGTACGGTAGTTGTAGGACTGACAGTAATATCCAAATTGGTACGAATATTCAGTTTTGAGTATTTGAACTGAGTGGAGTAACCGTCATTATCACTTGTCGGTTCCAATATACCATTATCATTCAAATAATTCAACTGAGTGAAATAACGTACAAATTCTCCACCACCTCTTGCCGAGAAGGTTACATTGTTTCCATAGCTATGATCTCGTAATGCTTCGTCCCACCAATCTACATTCGGATATACATCCGGATTACTTTGAGTTCTGAAAGCTTCCAGTTCTTTAGCCGAATAACGTGCCGACAATCCATCGTTGGTCAATCCTTCATTCAAAGCTTTGGCATAAGTATATCCATCAACAAATTCCGGCAGACGTTGTGGGGTAGCCATATTGAATTGATAAGAGAAATTAATCTCCGGCTTACCCATCCTTCCACGTTTCGTTTTCACCAAGATAACACCATTGGCACCTTTCATTCCGTAAAGAGCCGTAGAAGCTGCATCTTTTAAAACAGTGACAGACTCTATTTCATCAGCACTTATTTGATCCAGTGAACGTTCAAAACCGTCTACCAATACTAATGGAGTAGTAGAACTGCTGGTTCCATATCCGCGTACTCTCAATGTTGCAGCGTCATTCCAGGCATTATCAGAGTTTTGCAGCACTTGCAATCCAGGAATCAAGCCATAAAGCATATTAGAGTTGTTAATGCTTTTCTTATGCGAAAGTTCCTCCTCACTTGCTACTGCAGTTGCCGTAGTCGATTCTTTCAGATTGAAAGAAATGCCGCGTCCATACTCTATAGCCACTTTACTTTTGCGTGCAAACAAGCTGTCCTGTTCCTGAGCTACAATAGCTACCGGAGAACACAACATACACGCTACTAATAACTTGATACTTTTTCTCATGAGTATATTGTTATTTCTATTTTCTGTTAATATCATTAATTAATTATTCCCAACCCGGATTCTGAACAAGGCCATATCCTTTATTGATTTCTACTGAAGGAAAAGCACTCAAGCACCATCTAGGTTCGAAACCGCTAGTCCACCATACACGCGGATATTTGGTCAATTCATATGGAACAAATTTATATTCGCCTGTATCTTTATGTTTATATACATGCAAACCATGTAACTGCTTCTCAAAAACATTATAAAGCTTCCAACGAATCAAATCAAAGAAACGAACTTCTTCGTAACCGAACTCACAAGCACGTTCACGCAATAAAGCTTCACGAAATTCTTTTTGCCCCAATCCTTTTTTAAGTCCAGGCAAGTTTACACGAGCACGTACTTTATCAACAGCATCGTATGCTTGCGCATTGGGAGAACCATTATACTCATTCAACGCTTCTGCATAACTAAGATAAATTTCTGCTAAGCGCAGGAACGGCCATTGTATAGGACGGTTTTTCCATTCCGTATTCCGATCCAAACCCCATTTACGGCATGCCAGTCCCGTACCCAAACTCAATACATGCGTGCTTCCACCTTGTGCCCAGTCTGCTCCCTGTGGATAATTTACAGGATCACTAGCCAATGCTTCTGTCAATGCAGCTGTTCTACCATTGTATTTGTCTCCATCCAAAATAAATGTTTCATATAAACGAGGATCACGATTCAAAAATGGATTCTTAGCTTGTTCAGGATTATCCCAACTAAAATCAGTACCATCGCTCATCTGGAACATATCAAAGTATTCTTTAGTAGGACAATAACCTCCCCAACGAATAGAATTGCTTAATATCGAATTAGCGTTGGCATTTAATATATTTCTTCTAACAGAAATTAAAGTTTCTGTTGTCCCACGATCATAATATGCACTAGTATATGCCCCACGAACATCAGATGTACCATTATCACCAACTTCTACTAACTTATAATAACCATTTTGATTCAATGCAGTGAAAAACTCTTCACAAGCATTAATAGCATCTTTCCAACGTTCTTTATTATATCCACCAAACCAAGTCATCAAACTAGATGAAGCTTCTCCATCACAGTAGGGAGCATTATCATTGAATAATGGACTGGCTACAAACAGTAAAACACGTGCCTTAAGGGCCATAGCTCCAGCTTTTGTCATGCGACCATCCCAGTTTGCCAAATCATTATCTGATATTCTCCATGGAAAATCAGGACAGTTAATAGCATCGTTAAGCAAACCTATGATAAAATCTACCGTAGCTTGTAAAGTGGCCCTCCCTGGTAGATTCACATCTTCAGGGTCAATAGCGTGATCTACAATAGGCAAAGCACCAAAGTGACGCAACATATGAGAATAATAAATAGCAACTATCATTTTAGCTTCCGCTTTCAGGCGAGATTTTTCAGTTGCATCCATATCAGGTACACGGTCAACATTTTCATAAAGAAGCCAAGCGTGACGGATACCTGTCCACATATGCGAATCAGCATCGTTAAAACGACATTTAGTTCTCTGTCCCGTAGGATATGAACTTTTTCTATCTTCTATAGAAGCATTATAATTACCCGGATAATAAACTTTAGCTAATCCAGAATAACCTACGTTATCATAGTTCAAATCTGTCAAACCTTCAAGAGTCCCCAACCACATTTGCGTCCAATAACCTGAAGTTTCCATTCCATAAGGAAGATATTGATAACTCTTCCACAAGATACGACGGGCGTATTCTGAAGTGGAAAAAATAGTATCAATCGTTACATCTGAACTAGGTGGCTTTTGCAAGAACTTGTCTCCGAAAGCCAAGTCTTCGCAGGAAACCCCGACAAACAAAGTACCCATCAAAAGGGTTGTATATAATAATTTTCTTAATGACCTCATGATTCTACATTATTAAATTAGAAACCAACTTTTAATCCTACATTTACGACTTTGATAAGCGGATAGGCTGTTCCATCCGGATTAGCTTCCGGATCACTTACTTTCAATTTGTCGAAAGTCAGCAGATTATAACCTGAAACAAAGAGCCGAAGTGAACCAATGTGCGCCTTCTTCATTAATGAAGAAGGAAATGAATAACCAAGCTCTATATTTTTCAAACGTACGTAAGATGCATCTCTTAACCACAAATCAGAATCCTGATAATTGTGTGATTTACTCTTAAAGGAAAGCGCAGGTGCTTTAGCAGAATTTCCTTTCTCTGGTGTCCAGGCATCTTCAATCATGTATTTCATGACAGCTGAATTATTACTTTCACCAAACGGTACCCGATACATAGAACTCAAAAGACGAGAAGTTTTGAATGCGGCAGACCAAGTCATACTAAAATCAAATCCTTTCCAAGAGACGCCTAAATTCATACCAGCTGTATAAAGAGGATATTTCGGATAACCGATATCTCTTACATCTTTTTCATCAATTTTTCCATCTTTATTCAAATCTTTGTATTTTACATCACCAGCTAAAGGTACATAACCAGAACCTTGGTCAGGAATCCCTCCTTCAATATTTCCTTTCAGATTCTCATAATTGGCAGCTTCTTCTTCTGTAAAATATCCATCAAAAACATAGCCAAATTGCTGACCGACAGGTTTTCCTTCAGTTTGCATCCATTCATAGGGGTATGTAATCTCATCGATAAATACAACCTTATTCTTAGCGTAGGAAAGATTAGCTCCGATGTTATAACGCACCTCATTGATACGATCTTCCCACTTTAGATTGATTTCATAACCCTTATTATCAACTTTACCAATATTTGCAATAGGCAAGCTAACTGCCAAGTAATCGGGAGTTACAGTTCGTGCCTTTAATATATTTTTACGATGTTCAACAAAATAGTCAAAGTTTAAACTCAATCGATCTTTGAGAAACTTCATATCAACACCATAGTTTTGCTTAGCCGCTGTTTCCCATGTGACATTAGGATTCCCCTTCTTAGATTCTACCGCTCCGGCAATATTAGTTGAAGTATTTATACCAAAATTATAACTTCCTGAGCTAATCAAATATTTATCAGGTAAATATAGAAAACGGGAATAATCACTAACACGATCATTTCCTACAATACCATAAGAACCACGAATTTTAAAGTAATTAATTACCTTCTTTATTGGCTGAAAGAAATTCTCTTCTGAAATAATCCATCCCAATGATCCAGCAGGGAAAAGACCAAATCGTTGTCCCTCTGCAAAGTTTTCAGAACCATTATAACCTAAACTTAAATCTAGCAAATATTTAGTTTTATAATCATAAGTTGCACGTCCTACCAAACCAACATAACTTCTTGGAATACCAATAAATTCTGATGGACTACTACCTTCATAAGGATAATAAGTCATAGATTGATTATACATAGCTAGTGCAGACACGTGATGATTTCCAAAATCACGCTTATAGTTTACAGCAGCCTCTAAATACCAGTTTCTTGTTTGACCTGTACTTTCAGAATATCCCAGCTTTTGGTAATCCTGACTCTTTTTATATATCAGCTCATTATTTGTATTATAAATCGCTTCATATTTATTGGCACGCCCTTCCCGACGCTTTGTGATAGTTACACCACTGTTGTATGCTCCTTTCACATGTACCTTTAACCCTTTAGTTAAAAAATCCAATTTTTGATCTAACTGAAAATCAAAGTTTAATGTGTTTTGAGTACGGTTATTATATCCTTTCCCATAATAAGTATTTAATGCATCATAATAATTACCAATAGAAAAAAGATCAGTATCCGATACTACCCATTTACCATCTACAATACCTGCACCAGCAAAAGGAACAGCGGTATAAATATCCCGAAATAAGTATTTTAACTGCGTGTAAGTACCATTATTGTAATTTGGTTCTTGTTTATCATTAAGATAACCTCCTAAATTAATCTGCATAGAGGTTGTCGAAGTTACATTAATATCCATATTAATACGGTAGTTATAACGATTATACTTAAATCCTTTATCATTACCGTTTTCTTCAAATGTTTTAAAGAGTCCATCTTGAGTAAACACTCCTAATGAAGCAAAATACTTAACTCTTTCCGAACCTCCTGATATATTAAAATTATGTTGTGTTTGTAAAGCTGATTTCTTAATCAACATATCTGTCCAATCAGTATTTGGATACACAAGAGGATCACTATTGGTACGGAATTTCTCAATTATATCAGAAGAAAAAGCTAGTTGATCCTCTGAGACACCATCATGTAGTTGAGCATTATTATAAGCATTTGCATAACCATAGCTATCTGCAAATTCCGGTACTCTTGAAGGCATTTGCCAAGCATAAGTAGTTGAAAAATTTACTTTTGCTTTTCCCGATGTACCACGTTTGGTTGTAACCAGAATGACACCATTTGCACCTCGTACACCAAATACGGCAGTAGCAGAAGCATCTTTCAATACTGTTATACTTTCGACTTCATTCGGATCTAATTGAAAGAAGGAACGTTCTACACCGTCCACCAACATCAAAGGCTGAGATAAGTCAGTACTTAAAGAACCGACACCACGCACATACAAAGTTGCATCATCGGCACCAGGCTGTCCACTAGATTGCACACTGGCCAAACCTGTGACCTTACCGGTCAAAGCATTAGCCATACTTGCAACTGGAGATTTTAATAGTTCTTCATTATTAATAGAAGAAAGAGCACCAGTCACAGTTACTTTCTTTTGAGAACCGTAAGCGATAATTTGTACCTCCTCAAGTTCCTGAACATTCTCATTCAATTTAATTTTCAGACTTCTTTCTCCTTTATAATGGATTTCTTTATTTTCATATCCAATATAAGAAACCACAATAGTAGCTCCTACCGGAACTTTAAGCTTGAAATTACCGTCTGTATCAGTAATAACTCCTGCACTCATGCCTTTTACTGTAACAGTTGCCCCAATCACAGGACCAAAATTATCAGTAACAGTACCAGTAACTTCAATTACCTTCTTTTGTTGTGCTATATCTTGGCCCGTCGAAAAGGAAATAGTTTCCATTTCCGTTGAAAAAGCCGCTTGCCCTACAGACAATGTGGCTGCCAATAGCCATATTCTACAAGGTATTTTCATAGAACTGACTCGTCTTTTCATACACTTTTAATTTTTTAGTAGTTAATAATAAATAAAGGTTAATAACAGAATACTTGTCATGTTAAATACTTAGATAGAATCTTACTATTTGATGGTAAACGAATTGTTGAATGTCTTTTCATACGTAATAGATTTTATTGTTGTTTAACTTTTCGCTTCAAAGGACGCGTTTTATTTTAAATTATATCTGCTAGAATTTTCCTTTATAACTGCACAAATTGTATACGGACGATTTATATTATACCCGGACAATTTATATACATCGAACAACATCCGATATAACTACCTGATTATAAATACAATTACCAGTAAAAGCACATTTTTCCTCCAACTATAATTTAAGTGTTAAACGTAACCGGATAGACTAAGAAAAAATAAAAGGAACACCTTATTAAAGTTGTGCCCCTAGCTACAAATACTGTAATGTGATGAAGTATTTTCCTATGGTTGAAGCATGAAAAGTCGAGAAGTCATTCGCTCTTTTCCTTCCAATTCAATTCGGTCTTTGTATATTCTAACAATGCCGAATGAATTTTTATCCGGAGTTTCAATCATACCTTCTACAGTATTACATGGAATATGATCGAAGTATCCAAAAGCTCCCGAATGATGATGGCCAGAAAATATAGCTTTTACGCAATTATAGCGATTAATAACATCTAATATTTCCATATTATTTAATGCAGTAAATTGACTTCTGGGATATAACGGATGATGACAGAAAATCAATACGTTTCTATTTTTCTTTTCGCTTTTCTTCAAAAGGTTGTCCAGCCACTGCAATTGCCGGCTGCTTACGCCTCCATTCCACCTAGCGCCTTGAATTTCTTTATTTACTTTAATCTGATTCTGTATTCTCAAAAGTTCCTGCTCTTTTGCTGTTCCGACAACATTTGAATAAGCTGCTATTTCGTTTGTATTCAGAAATACAAACACCCAGTTCTTTTTCATAAATGAATAGTATTCTGAAGGCATTTTAAGCTTCTTATATAATACTTTATTATCTGTAATACCTTTATAATCATGATTTCCAGTAGTATGGAATATTTTTTTGTTTAAATGTTTCAGACATATTAATACTGAATCTAAATCTTTTTGATCTCTATCAATGATATCACCCAAATTAACTGTAAACTGTACCTTTTGATTATTAAAATAATCAATACTTTCATGTAATTTACCTAAAGAGTTTCGATAAAATCGAGTTTTTCCAGATTCACAGTCAGCATATTGTGTATCTGCAATCAAACCAAACACGATAAGCGGAGGACTACTTTGAGCAAAAATATTATTTAAGGAGAAGAATATACCTACTATAAATACGGCCCATGAAATATTAATGTTTTTCATTACTTAATTTTATTTGATGTTCATACTTAGTTTATCTCATTCAAATGCCTATTAAGTATTTCTTTATCCATTTATTAACCCATAGGCAAAGGTAGAAAAAAGATACTGAAATGCAAAAAAAGAATTGAATATCATTTCATATACTAAATTTAATCAAATATAGAAATCTTGAATGTGCTGATTAATTCATCAAACTCTTCTTCTTAATATCGAAGATTAATAAAAGAATTTGCTTTAAAATTTAATATCTCTTATCTTTGCTATATCATAACACAAGTATGTATATACTAAATCATTATACAATGAAAACATTCATTCAATGCATAATCTTTGCTATTCTGACATTTACCAGTCCTTTTCTCGATGCCCAAGAGAAAATAATTGTATGTCCGAATGAATTACAACAAGAATGGGCAAATGCCGAAATAGGAGTTATCATTCACTTTGATATGCCGGTATTCCACCCCGACTATAATTGGCGACAATTTGGTACCCATCCTTCACCATCTACATTTAATCCTTCTTCCCTTGATACCGATCAATGGATACACACAGCCAAAAGCCTTGGAGCCAAATATGCAGTGTTAGTAGCCAAACATTGCAGCGGTTTTTCATTATGGCCAACAAAGGCTCATGAATACAGTATAAAAAATTCACCTTACAAAAATGGAAAGGGAGACATTGTAGCCGAATTTGTCGCTTCTTGCCGAAAATACGGAATTAAACCAGGAATCTATGCCAGTACTACTGCTAATGGTTTTCTACATGTCGACAACCCTGGACTTGTCAAGAAAGGAAGTCCGGTCACCCAAGAAGAGTATAACAAAATAGTAGAGACACAATTGACCGAACTTTGGAGTAATTACGGAAAACTGTTTGAAATATGGTTTGATGGCGGCGTACTCTCTCAGCAAAATGGAGGAGCTGATATATTGACACTTATTCAACGTTTACAGCCCAATTCCATTGCATTTCAAGGCCCTTATGGATATCCGAATTTAATCCGCTGGGTAGGTAATGAAGAAGGTAACTCTCCTTATCCCTGTTGGGCAACAGCCGATGCAACAACTTCCGCTGATGGCGTACAGAAGATAAAAGGCTTATACGGTAATCCACACGGAAACTACTGGTGTCCCGGAGAAGCTGATTTCACACTACGCCGTAATGACTCATTCCAAGGTGGTTGGTTTTGGCGCGCTAATGAAGATCATCTGATATTTTCTACTGATGAGCTTTTACTTAAATATGAAACCAGTGTAGGACGTAATACCAATATGCTGCTTGGTTTAGTAATAGATAAGAACGGCTTGGTTCCTGATGCTGATGTAAAAAGAGCGAAAGAATTCGGTGACATTATACGAAAAACATTTTCAAAACCTATCCGAAAAATATCAGGCAAAGGATACGAACTATCTATCCGGTTAAACAAAGAGACCAATATAAGCCGTATCGTATTGTCAGAAGATATAGCATTTGGAGAAAGAGTTCTGAAATATAAACTAAAAGGTCTGTGTAATGGAAAATGGATACAACTTTCTGAAGGAAGTTGTATCGGTCATAAACGGATCGAACACTTTCCAACTCACTCCTTATCTGTTGTAAAGTTGGAAATAGAAGAAGCTAAAGATAATCCGGTCATAAAGTCTTTCGCAATATATTAACACTAAAAAGAAAAGGAGAAACTTATTGTTGTCAAGTTTCTCCTTTTCTTTTTAGATATTTCTTTCAAAGATATCCAGTAAGTAAACCAAAATAATTTCTTATAATCCCAACTTTGCCGAAATCTCCAACATTCGTTGAATCGGCTTCACTGCCTTTTCTGCTACTTCAGGATCCACCGTAATTTCCGGCGATTCATTCTTCAGACACTCATACAGCTTCTCTAACGTATTCAACCGCATAAAGCTACACTCATTACATCCGCACGTACTATCATTAGGAGGAGCCGGAATAAACGTTGTCTGCGGACATTTCTTCTGCATCTCATGCAGAATGCCCGATTCGGTAGCTACGATATATGTGTTTTCGGGATGATTCACGGCGTACTTCAGCAATGCAGCCGTAGAACCTACCACGTCCGCCAGTTTCAGCACCGTACTCTTACATTCGGGATGTGCCAGTACCAATGCTTCCGGATGTTGTGCTTTCAGTTCCACGATCTTTTCAACCGAAAATTGTTCGTGTACATGGCAGGCTCCGTCCCAAAGAAGCATATTCCTGTTCGTAACTGAGTTGATATAATTACCCAGATTCCGGTCCGGACCAAAAATTATTTTCTCATCTTTTGGGAAGCTTTCCACAATCTGCCGTGCATTGGTGGAAGTTACCACCACATCCGTTACCGCTTTAACCGCAGCCGTTGTGTTGACGTACGAAATAACGGTGTGTCCCGGGTGCTCTTTGACAAACTGCGCAAACTTGTCCGCCGGACAACTGTCCGCCAACGAACAACCTGCTTCCATGTCGGGCACCAGCACTTTCTTGTTCGGACAAAGCACCTTCGCCGTTTCACCCATAAAGTGAACGCCGCACATCACAATGATGTCCGCTTCCGTTTTGGCCGCCCATTGAGCCAATGCCAAACTGTCACCGACGTAATCAGCGATGTCTTGTATTTCACCCTTCTGGTAGTAGTGGCCCAGAATGATCGCATTCTTTTCTTTCTTCAGCTTGTTAATAGCCTTTATGAGTTCATTCATAATAATATTCTTATTTCTTCCTTTTTTAAAAAAATCCTTTGTTAGTGATGATTGCCTGTTAATAATGTTAGCAAATAAATCCGTTTTTTCTTGCCGGATAAGTTATTAGTCCATACTTCTGCTTTATAAGTCCGTTATGAACGGGAAAAAAGAAGAAGATTTACTGTCTATCTGCTTTATTATCAATGCAAGCATCGGTCAATGGAAGTTATCTATTAACTCCCTGTTGATAAAGTGCAAAGTTAAAAACTTTATGGATATAAACAGGTAGATAAGTGCTGAAAAATATGTTTATGTCTGCATAGAAAGTTTTGATTTAATTTTTTGGAATGTTCATAATGAAGTCCTCTTATACCTTCTTTTGAATAATGCAAGAATTATTTTTCAAAATCTTTGCCGATAGTTTTGACAGGTTTTAAACTGTTATCAACATCTGTGTTAACAGAAAAGAGTTACCTTTGCAATCGGAATGTAATAAAAGAAAAGACGTATGCGCAAACTGAAAATAACAGAGCTGAACCGTATCAGTGCCGAAGAGTTTAAACAGGCTGAGAAACTGCCTTTGGTGGTAGTGTTGGATGATATTCGTAGTCTGCACAATATAGGTTCGGTATTCCGTACTTCGGATGCTTTTCGTATTGAATGTATTTATTTGTGTGGTATAACGGCAACTCCTCCACATCCCGAAATGCATAAGACAGCATTGGGGGCTGAATTCACTGTCGACTGGAAGTATGTTGATAACGCTGTTGATGCTGTTGATAACCTTCGAAAAGCTGGTTATATGGTCTATTCGGTAGAACAGGCGGAAGGAAGTATCATGCTTGATGAACTGGAATTGGATAAAAGTAAGAAATACGCTATCGTAATGGGAAATGAGGTGAAAGGTGTGCAGCAGGAGGTTATTAACCATTCGGACGGTTGTATCGAAATACCTCAATATGGTACGAAACACTCATTGAATGTTTCTGTAACGACAGGAATTGTGATCTGGGATTTATTCAAAAAACTTCGTTGACAGCTTAA
Source organism: Bacteroides caccae (assembly GCF_002222615.2). NCBI lineage: Bacteria > Pseudomonadati > Bacteroidota > Bacteroidia > Bacteroidales > Bacteroidaceae > Bacteroides > Bacteroides caccae. The sequence continues at coordinate 859,571 of NZ_CP022412.2, forward strand.
AACCTTATTAGTTAATAAGTGGTTTATAACTAGTTAATAATATAGTTAATTCGCTTATAATCAATATATATATAATTGTTCATAAGTATAGAATCCAAGTTATGTCATTGTACTCTTTATAGGAGGGATATATCCTGTTTACTGGGCATATATATACAGCGTATTGGACATATATGCCCAGCATGGTGGATATATATATACATCACATTGGGTATATATGCCCTGCAAATAGCTTATATATGTCTTGTAAAAACGAAATCGATGTTGGTAAATCAAGGATAATGTTGTAGAAGAAAGTAATAGCTTTACTAACTTTCGGTTAATAAAGTTGGTTAATAAGCATCAGACACGTAATTTAGATTTGTCCGTTCTCTACCAGCAATACTACACGTTCCGTTAGTTTGTCTTCACCTTCCGGATCGTATTCTTTTTTGAGGCTGGCGCCAAACAGTGCAGCAAATGCCTGATAGAATCCGGCTTTGAAAGGTCCCATAAATGCTTTTACCAGTTCATAACTGGTCTGATTACTTTGACGGTCCACTAACTTTATCAACAACTTTCCTTGAGCAAAAGAAAGTTTCTTCATTCGGGCGGTATACTGGTCTTTTAATCCCTTTTCCACCCGTTTAATGTGTTTCTGACGGGCTTTCTCGTTTGGTAATGTTTGCAGATATTCGTAAGTTTCGATAATGGCCTGGTTGATTTCCTTAGAAATAGGATATACTTTTTTCACGTTACGAACAAGTTTGTAATACTCTCTGCGTTCTTTTTCATTTTTGAATTTCAGTGGTCGGAAGATATACACAGTTCTTAGTTGGACACATGGAATCGTATCTCCATTATAGATACACATCGGAACCAAGTATCCATTAATGCTTTGTTTTTCCTGAGCCTGCAGATGCAGTGAACAGTAAAAAACAGCAAACAACGTCATTATTACTATGTTAAGTCTCCTTTTCACATTACAAAAATAGAATTAAAATTTTATTATTCAGATATTTTCTTAGAGCGTTAACCTATTTAAAGTATCTTTGCGCTCTTGTCTGTGAAAAGGCAAGAAGAAAATACACATTTTATTGATGAAAACTACTCAACTATTACGGTTGATAAGTATTATAAACAGCCTGTTCATAATTCCTGCTTGTAGTGCTCAAAACCCTTCAGAAAATCTTATGGAAGAAGTTCTTGAAGATTTATCTGTTAATAATGATATTAATAACTCGGTTAATTCCCTGAATTGGGAAAATGAATTGGAAGAGCTTTCCAACCGTCTGCAGGAGCCTGTTAATTTAAATAGTGCTACCCGTGAACAACTCGAACAATTTCCTTTTTTAAGTGATATTCAGATTGAGCATTTATTGGCTTATATTTATATACATGGGCAAATGGAAACCATTTACGAACTTCAGTTGGTAGAGGAACTGGACAGGCAGACTATTCAGTATTTATTGCCTTTTGTCTGTATAAAAGCTATTAACAATGAGCCTGCTTTTCGGTGGAAAACTATGTTGAAAGATGCAGGAAGGTATGGTAAGAATGAAGTGTTAACTCGCTTGGATATACCATTTTATAAACGAAAAGGTTATGAACATACCTATTTGGGACCTTCTGTTTATAACTCTGTGAAATATACATTTCGATATCGTGACCAGCTTTATGCAGGGGGAGTTGCCGAAAAAGATGCCGGAGAACCTTTTGCTGCTTTGCATAATCGCTACGGATATGATTATTACTCATTTTATTTATTACTTCAGAATTGTGGTCGGTTGAAATCATTGGCTGTTGGTAACTATCGGCTTAGTTTCGGGCAAGGCTTAGTGATGAGTACGGATTATCTAATGGGAAAAACAATATATGCATCCTCTTTCAACAATCGCAGCACTGGAATCAAAAGGCATTCTTCTACGGATGAATATAATTATTTTCGTGGGGTGGCAACTACTGTTGCTTTGACAAAACGTTTATCGGTTTCTGCATTCTATTCACATCGGAATATGGATGGTGTTGTTACGGACGGAGAAATAACATCTGTATATAAAACCGGATTACATAGAAGTCGCAAAGAAGCGGATAAAAAGAACTTGCTCACATCACAGTTAACAGGCGGAAATGTTAGTTATCAACAGAACCATATCCGATTGGGTATCACCGGTGTTTACTATGTTTTCAACCGACCTTATGAACCGGAACTAACAGGTTATTCCAAGTATAATATTCATGGAAATCATTTCTATAATTTAGGGATAGATTATGCTTATCGTTGGCGTCGCTTCTCTTTTCAGGGAGAAACGGCGATAGGAAAACAAGGTTGGGCTTCTTTGAACCGATTACAATACTCGCCGGTTCAAGACATACAGTTTATGTTGATACATCGTTTTTATTCGTATGATTATTGGGCTATGTATGCTCATTCTTTCGGTGAAGGAAGTACGGTTCAAAATGAACAGGGATATTATGTTGGATTAGAAACAACACCTTTCAGCCATTGGAGGTTTTTTGTTTCATTCGATCTGTTTTCTTTTCCCTGGAAGAAATACAGAATTAATAAACCTTCCCGTGGAACGGACGGATTGATTCAGGCAACTTTTACTCCGCGTACTAATTTATCAATGTATCTGAAATATCGTTATAAGCAGAAAGAACGTGACTTGACAGGCAGTAAAGGAACACTAACGCTTCCTATTTTTCATCATCAACTTCGTTATCGTTTGAACTATTCTTTGAATGATGTGTTTAGCAGTCGTACAACTTTAGATTATAATCATTTTCATTCTCAGGACAGAGCTGCTACTAAAGGATATCAGGTTACACAGATGATATCCTCCCAACTGCCTTGGACCAGGCTGTTTGCTGACGTTCAAGGCAGTTATTTTTGTACGGACGATTATGACTCCCGTGTGTATGTATCAGAAAAAGGATTGCTCTATACATTTTATACTCCTTCCTTTCAAGGTCGCGGATTTCGTTGTGCTGTCCGGTTAAGATATGAATTGAATAAACACTGGTTGTTTATAACCAAGTTCGGAGAAACTATCTATCTGAACCGGAATGAAATAGGTTCCGGCAACGATTTAATCTATGGAAATAAAAAAGCAGATATACAAATGCAACTACGTATCAAGTTTTAATGTATATTTGTCTGCCAGAAAATAATAAAAGAATACGAGAATAAATGGATGATAAAGCTGCTTTTGACAGAATGTTTAATGAGTGGTATGCACAATTTGTATATTTTGCATACTATTTTGTAAATGATGTCGAAGTCTGCCGGGATATCGTAAGTGATGTTTTTGAATATTTGTGGCGTAATTATGATAAAATAGAAGAAGTTACAGCGAAAACTTATTTGTATACAATAATTCGTACACGTTGCATTGATTACCTTCGTAAACAAAATATCCATGAAGAATATGTCGAATTTACTTCGCAATTAATCAATAAAATAAAAGAATCGGATTCACAACAACCGGATTCCCGTATTTTATGTATTCGTAAAGCCATGAAAAAGCTGACTCCGTATAATTATTACATTTTGGAAGCGTGTTACATCCATAACAAGAAATATAAGGAAGTGGCCGAGGAACTCAATGTAAGCGTGGCAGCTATTCATAAGAATATAGTAAAAGCTTTGCGTATTCTTCGTGAAGAATTAGGCCAAAAAGGTAACCAAAATGAATTTTAAAACGTATATTATATATCTAATGAATAATCTATGGATGAAAATAATACATATATAAATAAGTCGGAAAAGGAAGCTTTGGAAATAATGGAAAATGTTTCTGATATTACTTCCGATCAATTGCAAGCATTAAGAGAGAATGAGGAATGCTTTCAGACCTGCAGTGATATTGCAGAAGCTGTAATAGGAATGCAAATGGAAAAAAATGCACTTTCCATTAATACACAGCAGGCTTTAGCTGATTTTCATCGAAAACATCTGGACAGGCGAAATAAAAAGCTCTATATTTTATGGACAAGTGTTGCAGGAGTAGCGGCAACAATCATTATTATACTGGTTTTACGCATGATGTCCTTTTCTCCGGAATCGGATATAGAAAGTATTAAAGTTTTTCAGGCAGACCACGCCCCGCAGCAAGTTACTTTGCAGGTTGCCGGTGAAGAAAAAGTTGAACCTTTAAAAAAAGCAGTGCAATCACTTCCCTCTTCTACGGTGAAATTATCACCGCAGAAGATTGCTTATAATACTATTCAGACTGAGAATAAGAAAATAAGAAATAAAAAAGTACAGATACATAGATTAAGTATACCGAGAGGAGAAACTTTTAAGGTAGTTTTATCCGACGGGACTGAAGTACTTTTAAATTCGGACAGTCGCTTGTCTTATCCTACGGTGTTTAAAGGAAAAGAAAGAGTTGTTTCTTTGGAAGGGGAAGCTTATTTTAATGTAACCAAAAACACTGAACATCCTTTTATAGTAAAAAGTGGAAATGTTCAGGTTCGAGTATTAGGAACGGAATTTAATATGTGTAGCTATACCCCCGACAATGTCCGTGTTACCTTAATCGAAGGAAAAGTTGCCGTCAGTGATACCTGTAGTTTACAAACTGTAGAAATGAAGCCGGGGCAAAGTGCACAACTCGTTTCAGACGGAACATTTGCCGTTGACGAAGTTGATACGGAAACATTCTTGTATTGGAAGGAGGGATTCTTTTATTTCGACGATGTAGCATTGGTGGATATGATGAAAGAAATAGGTAAATGGTATAATATAGATATAGAATTTAGAAACAGTGAGATAATGAATCTGCGTATGCATTTTCTGGCAAACCGTCAGCAGAAAGTTTCTGATTTGATTGAGTTGTTAAATCGTATGGAAAGAATTCATGTCTATTTAGAAGGTGAAAGCCTTATTATCGAGTAAAAAACAACTATTCAGCAAGAAATAAATCCGGTTAGAAAAATATTTTTGGAAAATAAATCTTTTTATGGGTAACCATTCTTTTATAAAACTCGTATAAAATATAAAAAATAGATTTATTTAACCAATCGGATTTATGGAAAGACAAGCATGGAAATTGATTGTTTTACTTTTGTTGTTCTGTTATGTCCATTCACCTTATGTTAAGGCACAAGTTGGTAATGGAAAGCAAATAACAATGGAATTTAAAAATGAAGGTTTACCTTCTATTTTTAAACGTTTGCAGAAATTATCGGGATATAAAGTACTTTTTATCTACGATGAAGTTCGTTCTTATCATTCTACTGGAAAGGTGGAGAAAGCTTCGATTGAAGAAGTTTTAAAGGTAATTATTGGGAAGCATCCTTTGAAGTATGTCATTGAAGGGCAATTCATCAATATTACACATAAAAATCCTCAGAATGTTATTTCGGAAGTAAAAGGTAAAATTATTGCTGAAGAAGACGGACTACCTGTAATTGGTGCAACCATACAGGTAGAAGGAACTTCTATTCGCACGATTACAGATGCGAACGGGAATTTCAGACTTGTCAATGTGCCTCAAAGCAATCGGATAAAGATATCTTATGTAGGCATGCAATCTCAATCGTTATCTCCGAAACCCCAGATGTCGGTGGTACTGAAAACCGATACCAAAGCATTGGATGAAGTGGTAGTAGAGGCAGGTATTATCCAACGTAATAAAATGGGGTTTACCGGTTCGTATAGGACAGTCAATCAGGAGGAACTGAAAGCTGTGGGTAATATTAATGTGCTTCAAAGTTTAAAAACGTTGGATCCTTCTTTCGTAGTTGCTGATGATATGTCGATGGGGTCTGACCCTAATACCATGTCCAGAATTACCATGCGTGGTGGTACTACGATGACTATTTCCGGAATTTATGATGATACGACGACCAATCCCAATGAACCTCTGTTTATTTTGGATGGTTTTGAATCTAGCCTGCAAGAGATTAATGATTTGGATATCAATAGAATTGAATCTATCACTTTACTTAAAGATGCTGCTTCCACTGCCATTTACGGTTCAAAGGGAGCAAACGGCGTGGTGGTTGTAGAAACTATTAAACCCAAAGCCGGTGAAGTGATGATCAATTATAGTGGAGATGCGCAAGTGGCATGGGCCGACTTGGGTGTTTACAACATGATGAATGCTGCCGAAAAACTGGAATTTGAAGTCTTGGCCGGTCGTTATGGTGATTTGAATGACTGGTCAGGCAACAGAGAAAGCATTGCACAATATCAGCGGGCTTTGGAGAATGTGAGAAGAGGAGTAGATACTTACTGGTTGAAAGTACCTATCCAAACTGCCGTCACACAATCTCATTCATTGAATGTGTCGGGAGGTGACAAAGGATTCCTGTATCAGATAGGTGCTATGTTCAAAGATATCCAAGGAGTTATGAAAGGTTCTGTTCGCCAGACATTCGGAGGAAATATGCGTATGACTTACCGTAAAAACAAGTTTAATATTTCGAATAACTTGAATGTAAACATAACAAATGGAAATAATGGTGCATGGGGCTCCTTTTCAGAGTTTGTAAATGCTAATCCTTATTATCCGGTTACTAATGAAGACGGTACTATCCTTCGTGATCTGGATGTGTATAAACGTGCGAATTATGCCGACATAACAGCTACTAATCCATATTACAATGCTATGTTGCCTTCCGAAAACAGATCTAAAATACTGTCCGTTACTAATAACACAAACCTTAATTGGTATATTATTGATAATCTGCGTTGGACGGCCTCAATGAGTTTGAATACAACCAACACTGACAATATGAACTTCACCGATCCGGCTCATACGAAGTATGCTTCGTCGGATTATACCAAACAAGGTGAATATTCCTCATCGAAATCCAGAAGTTGGCGTTATACCATGAATACCGGTATCGCTTATGCACTTTCTTTGAATGATCATAATCTGACTTTCAATGGCCGTGCTGAAATCAGGTCTACTTCTTCAAATACCGAGTCATTTGTAGCTACCGGTTTTCCGAAAGGAGTAGGTGCCATTCCTTCTTTTGCTTATTCCTTTAAAGAAAATTCGACACCCGGATATAGCGAAAGCATTAGTCGTGGAGTAAGTTTTCTGGGGACTTTCAATTATAACTATAAGTATCGTTATTTGTTTGATGCCAGTCTTTCGAGTGACGGTTCCACTTCTTTCGGGCGCGATAAGAAATTCCAGACATTCTGGTCGGTAGGGGCCGGTTGGAATGTCAGCAAGGAATCATTTGCCAAGGACTGGGACTGGATGCAGGAATTAAAATTACGTGGTTCATTTGGTAGTAACGGTAATCAGAATGTCAGTAACCTGACAAGTAATGTATATAGTTATTATGCAGGTAGCGATATTTTCGGTACTGCTTCTTATTTGTCCGGTTATGCCAATCCTAATTTGGAGTGGCAAGTTGTAAAGAAGACCTCTGTGGGTATTGATCTTATGTTCTGGGATAATCGTTTGTTGTTGACCATGGACTACTATCATACAAATACCAATCCATTGGTAGTATCTATTCAGCAAAAGCCTTCCAGCGGTTTGTCTACTTTACCCATTAATCTCGGTCATTTGAATACTAATGGTTTTGAGTTTAATGTGAGTTGGTATGCTATACGAAATCTGGAAAAGCGCATTATGCTGAACTTCCGTTTGAACGGAAATACTTATAAATCTGTATATGGAGGATTTGGAGAAGCTTTAGCTAACTTGAACGATGCCTATAAGAAAGACTCTTCGGTAGATAGTAAGTTGAATGTAAACTCAATGATACAGTATCAGGATGGTGAAAGTCCTACTGCCCTTTTTGCAGTTCGTTCGTTAGGCATCGATCCGGCAACGGGTAAGGAAGTATTTCTCACCAAGAACGGAACTCCTACATTCGATTATAATGCTGACGACCGTGTGAAGATAGCCGATACCAATCCGAAAATTCGGGGTGTATTCGGTATATCGTTTACTTACAAGAATTTGCAGGCAAGTGTCAACTTGCGTTATAACTTAGGTTCGTTTGCATTCAACTCGGCTTTGTTTAACAAGGTAGAAAATATTTCTGCATCGAACATTGCTTATAATCAGGATAAGCGTGCTTTGTATAGCAGATGGCAGAATGCCGGTGATGTATCACAGTTCAAGGGTATTTCATTAACTACCCAGACTCCGATTTCATCTCGCTTTGTTCAACGCGACAATTATCTGCGTGGCGAAAGTGCACGTATCAGTTGGGATTTTTCCAGAGACGAATGGATTAAGCGTTTGTTCCTGAAAGACCTGCGGTTTAATGTTTCATTCAATGATTTCTTCGACTTGAGCGAAATGAAACGGGAAAGAGGAACGGACTATCCGTTCCAGAGAGCCATATCTTTCGGATTAAGTGCTCGTTTCTAACGATAACAATACATGAATAAATATAGAATTAAGTATGAAAAGAAATATATCACATTTATTATATATAGTAGCCATAGGCTTCTTTACTTCCTGTAGCGACTTTCTGGATGTGGCACCGAAGGACAAGGTATTGGAAGAAGACCAGTATAAAACGGAAGCAGGTATTCATGGAGCTTTAAACGGGCTTTACAGGCAATTAATATCTACCTCCCTTTACGGGGCGAATTTATCTCAGACTGCTCTGGACGCAATGGGGCACTTTTATACCTATCCTCCGTCACAACCGTCGGGAAATAAATTGTCTGCCACATTGTTTTTCCTCTGTAACGGACGGTCCGAAGAGTATGGAGCAGCTGAAAGCATATTTGCCGATATATGGAAAAGCGGATATAATACGCTTCTCAATATCAACTATTTTTTGAAAAGCATGGAGGGATCGACTGCTGTTATCGGTAGTAACAATAAAGATGTATTGATGGGTGAGGCATACGGATTACGGGCTTATCTTCATTTTGACCTTTTCCGTTTGTTCGGCCCCAGATGGGAAGATCGTTCGAATATCAATAAGATTTTGCCGTATAGTAGAACTACGGATATGATACTGAATCATGTCGGTTATGAAGAAGATGTGTACTCCACTGCCGATGAATATTTGGATTATTTATTGGAGGATATTCGTGAGGCGGAACGGTTGTTGGCTACTGACCCTATCCTGTCTGATGACTCTGCTATTAGTAAGGAGCTGATAAGTGATTTTTATAAGAATCGTAACAGACGTATGAATTATTATGCGGTGAAAGCGCTCGAAGCCCGTGTATTGCAATATATAGGAGACTATAAGAATGCGGCTATAGCAGCCAAGGTAGTGACTGATCAGATAGGGGAAAAAGGAAAAGTGTTCTCATGGACAAATGTTACAACCGTACTTGCCAATATGGATTACTCTTTCTTCAATGAAGTAGTTTTTGGAATCAACAATCCGGATATGCTTTCCAATTATAACTCCTTTTATAATAAAACGGATATAAACGATTTATATGCAGTAGACCGTGATAATTTGGTTCAAAACATCTATTCCGGTTTTGGTGATAACCTGAAAGCAATAATAGATGTCCGTGCCCGGCAGTGGACGGAAAGTAACGACCAGGGAGGAAGTTCTGTCTCCTATTCGCAGAATGGTACCTACATCTCTAACAAGTTTAATATTTCAGCCAATAGTAATCTTCCCGCGTTGGTCGATTTCCAACCGTTGATTCGTGTCACTGAAATGTATTATATTCAGGCGGAAACAGCCTTGAAAGATGGTAATAAAAAGACAGCTGCCGAACTATTGAACACTGTTTCTTCTCATAGAGGCATTCCGGAGACTAGCTTTTATTACTTGACGGAGAATGATATGGATGAACAATTCTATTCCCACATAGAGAGTGAATATTATAAGGAGTTTTATGGGGAAGGGCAAGTTTATTTTTATCATAAGCGGATGAAGAGCGATCAGATGTTTCCTGGATACGGAGGAGTTTCGGTGGCAGTAAATGCCAGTGCAATGTATAATATACCTATTCCGAATATTGAAACAGATATATAATTCAGTCTTTAAAAATAAATTCAATATGAAAAGAAACAGTTTTAAATGGTGTGTTTATACATTTCTATTTCTTGGGATAGGAATGGTATCTTGCGCTGACGAGGATTTAATGACTTATGAAGATGTTCCTCGAATTTATTTTAAATATGCTGATGCATCCTCTTCCGACTTTGGAGAAAATGAAGATCAGATCACTGTTAATATGGGATATGACAGGCCGTTGAAAAACGACAGTATCATTAAGATTCCTATCAAACTAATGGGACGAGTTTCGGAAACAGACCGGGCGGTAAAAGTAGTGATGATACCTGAAGAATCGACAGCCACAGAAGGAGAAGATATAGAGATTTTGTCTGCGTATCTACCTGCCAACTCAATCTTTGGTAATGTGGAAGTAAGGCTGAAACGTACGGAAGCCGTTGATAATGAAATGTTGTTTGCCCGTATCCGGTTGGCTTCGAATGAAAACTTTCATACGGATTATTCAACGTCCAGATATGATAAAGGAAACAATCGAAACGGATTGATTTATAGTATTTATTTTACGGCACTGGCTGAAAAACCCAGTTTATGGGCGGCTTCTTATTCGTCGATGACCTTAGAAAGTACATTCGGCGCATACAGTAATGCAAAAATGAATGTGATATATGAGGCTTGCGGAGTGACAAGAGAATATTTTGAGATTGATCCTGAAGATAACGACCCGACGGGTAAGGAAACGTTTACCAAACGTTTCTCGAGGGAAATTTCTTTTGGAATGGTTTCATTGATTAATCGTTACTTGGTAAAATATAAAAACGAGCATGGAGAGCCTTTGCTTGATGAATTTGGTGAAGAGGTCAAGATGCCTCTATCTAGTATTCAATAAAAGATGATGGATATGAAATATATAATAGATTTACGGATAATAATTGTATGTGCCGGAATACTGTCTCTGTTTGCATGCAATGAAGACAAGGGCAATTATGACTATGAAGCAATCAATCGGGTGACAGAAATTGCTAATATTCAGGAGAGCTATTCAGTGGAAGTAGGAGAACGGTTGTTGATTACTCCTGAACTCAATACTACTTCGGGCAATATGGATAATTTGGATTATACGTGGTATTATAAAAGCGGTTCTGCATGGAATGTATTGCAGGAGGGTAAAGACTTTGATTTTGTTATAGCCGATCCTATCGGATCTCCGAATAGTACTTATACTTGTGCCTTCGAAGCAAAAAACAAAGTGACGGATATTGCTTACCGACAAATTTTCAGTATAAGAGTATCGGGAACTTTCAATAAGGGATATGTCTTATTGTATGAGAAAGAAGACGGATTTGATATGGGAATGGTCGTTCAGAATTCTCAGAATCAATATATACCGAAGTATAATATACTGGCTTCTACCGCACCTTCCCTGCAGCGTGAAGGGGTAAAACCTTATGAGCTCAATATCTTTGCTGATCCCACTGCTCCTCATCCATATCAGCCGGATGGTTCCAACCGTTCGGTTTACTTGCTGACCGACCATTATACGACACGTTTGAAAGTGGCTGATTTCAGTTGGGATTCTTCGTATGATATATCCAATTCAGTGGAGAACGGTTCGCCTCTTCATCAGGAATATGTATCGACTGGGCAGCCTATTGTTGCGGAGAAGATGAAAGTGGGGTATTTTTCTACAAGTGGTGGTATAAAACCGCATGTATATGTATATGTGAAAGATGATAACGGACAGGGAAATTGGTATTTGCATAACACTTATCCTGTCTACTACTTCTTTTCCTATCCGATGAATGCCTATCGTACGGGGAATACCGTATACGATAGTGAACGTTACGAACCTGCTCCGTTTATATCGTGTGGTAACAGAATAACATTGTTTTTCGATCAGGAACAAAATAAGTTCAGTTGCCAGACTACATACCGTTCTTCCAATGATTTCAGCACATCGTTCTTTTTTACCGAAGATTTTCTGGATGAGTCTTCCGACCATATTTTTAACTTTGATGATAAGAATGAGGGGTTGTTGTATATGGGCGAACGCTATACGAGTATAGCAAAGATGACCTCTTTTGCTTTTCTGAAACAAAGTAACGGTACATTCAGATATATTGAATACGGTTTGCCGTCTAACACTACTGCTTTGGTGACGAAAGATAATAAATTGAGAACGTGTATATTTGATGCATCTACCGGCATTGACCATGCCAAATTTATTGCTGCCGCTCCCGAACCCAACAATGCGTTTATCTACTATGCGACTGAAGATAACCGGGTGTTTTATGCCGATGTATCGGGTAGCAATGCGGTGGTTAGAGAAATAACGGATGCAGTTCTTCCCGAAGGTTATAATGAAATAACCGCTTTAAAGTTTATGATTCCCAGTACAAGTAGTAAATATCTGGGAATTGCTACCTACAACAGTTCCTTAGGAAAGGATGAAGGAGGCAGAATAGACTTCTATTCCATGTCGAATGCTTCTTCCGGCGCACTTACCATAGCGACGCACGAGGTGAATGATGATGAAACGATAGAGATGTCGTGGAAAGGTTTTGGAAAGATAGTAGATATGGATTATAAACCTTAAACGATTTAGAAAGATGAAAAATATGAAACTTAGAAAAATAATATGTCTGTTACTGGTGACTTGCAGTTCATGCAGCTTTTTTGCAGGATGCACGGATGACATCAACAATTATGAGAAACAGACAGCTGCTGAAGCTTCCAACAAAGTATTTATCAGCGATAAGTATGCTTCACTTGCTTTCAATGCCCAACGTACAGTAGAAGGTAAGGTTGCCAATATGGATACATTGGTTGCCAAACTGGTAGTCAATTGTACTTCTCCGGCAGGTGGCAATTTGACGGTGAAAGTTACTATTGATACATTGTTGGTAGATGTATACAATAAGAAAAATGAAACATCCTATCACCGGTTTGCAAGTAATTGGATCAGGTTGAATAAATCGACCCTGACCATTCCCGAGGGAAGTATGGAATCTGCAGATACACTTACCGTTGCCTTGACCCGGCCTTTGGACGGGTTTACCAGTATGGACGGATACATCATGCCGGTGCGTATCACTTCGGCTTCGGGCTATGATGCACAAGTAGATTACAGTAAAAGAGTCTCTTATCTGACGTTGGATGTGACACAGGAGAACGGTGTGGGATTTGAAGAAGGCAAAAACAGTGTGATGGTTGCAGGAAACGAAAGTTTCACCGGATACGATCTGCCGCTTATGGCTTATATTGCGTCAGACAATGATATAAATATCGGGCTGGAAGTAGACAATAGTCTGGTAGCAGCTTTCAATAGCAAATATGGGACAGCTTTCAAAACCCTTGCCGTGAGTGACTGGGAATTGGCCGATGTTGCGTTACCGGCCGGCAGTACAACGGCTACGGGACATATCGCCTATAAGGGAGAGACGTCGCAGTTTGCGGGTGATAATTATCTTGTCCCCATAAAGATAAAATCGGTTACGTCACCGGGTGCGGTAGAGCCTGTCAAGACTATGCGTACAGATGTATATTATCTGGTAGTGAATTCGGTATCCGGTGGGTACACGCTTGAAAGCGATGATACTGCGTTTGGTGTGCGACAGACAGAAAGGAGCGGTTATAAAGCCCTGTCGGAAGAATATAAATTTACTCAAGGCAGTTGGGAAAGTATGTTCGAAGGAGGTTTCTGGGTATTGGATGTTCCGGCCAGTGTCACAATCGATTTGGGACATGAAGTTCGCAATATCACCGGAATATATCTCAGGGCGAACAATAGCTCGATGTCTCCTGCAAGCATGGACTTGTCTTATGCCGGAGAGGAACTCTATAATGCTACCCGTCTTTCGGTGAGCCTCGGTTCAATAGCACTTCCCAGCCGATGCGAACACATGTACTTCAAGTTTGCCGAACCTGTGAATGCCCGCTATATCGGACTGAATAATATGGTAGCTAAATCGAAGTACTATTCTTGCAAAGATTTTTATATATATACTCAAAATGAATAATCCATGAAAAAATTATTATTAATGATCCTTCCTGCGTTTATCTGTGCAGGAAGTTTGTTTGCCCAAACATCTACTGTCAGTGGCGTGTGGGAAAGGGGTAAAACAAAAGCAGTCAAAATGTTCAAGATTGTAGAAGGCGGTAACTTGTCGGAAGTGGCCACTTCTGCGTTAGGAGAAGACGGTAGTTTCCGGATGACGTTTACCCCGGAGAAGGAAGGTTATTTCGTGTTGGGTACTTCCTCTTCCGTTTTTCAGAATCGCTATATATTTTATATGAAGCCGGGCGACCCATTGAATGTGCGGATATTGCCCGAAAGTTATGAACTGATAGGAAAAGAGAATACGGCAGAGAACAAGGAAATGGTCCGCTGGCATGATTTTATTTTTCCTCTGGAAGATAAAGCTGTGTATTTTATGGGAAAACACAGTACGTATGTAGACTTCTTTCCGCTGTTGGAAGAGAAACTGGATAAATTGGGTTCTTATAAAGTGAAGAAAACAAAGAATAAGGTTTTCGACACTACGTTTGCTGATTTTCGTAAGTATGATTTGCTGTTCAATGCTGTACAGTTCATTTATACGGTAAGGACAGCACATCCGCAGAAGGAGGATTTTATTGATTATTACCGGCAGATAGATATTCCTGCTATCGCCCGTACTGCAGGCATTCTCAATTATCCCAACGGATTGCGTTTATTTGTCAATGCATATATGCTCAAGTCCATGGTATCTGATTCCTCATCAGCCGGAGAGAAACGAAAGAATCCCGTTTCGGCTATGTTGAAAGAAGACATTGGGATGATTAGTAATGATACTATTAAAGGAGAAATAGCGTTAATGTTCAGCGGAATGAGCAAGACACAGGTGGGATTGGAACAATATAAGAAAGAATATGGCAGTTTCCTCATCACCGACAGTCAGAAAGAGCGTTGGCAACGTATTGAAGATAACTTTAGAGAGAGTATGGAGAAGAAAGAAATCATTAATTTGACGTTCCCTAATGCGGAAGGAAATGATATTTCTCTTTCCGATTTTCGTGGCAAGGTTGTCTATATTGATATCTGGGCTACCTGGTGCGGTCCGTGTAAAAAGGAGATGCCGGCTATGAAAGCACTGGAAGCCGAATATAAAGACAATAAAGATATTGTATTTATGGGGATTAGTGTCGATGCGTCTAAAAATATCCAGAAATGGAAGGACTTCGTGATAAAAGAACAGCTTCCCGGTGTACAGCTTTTTGCCGGAGACATGGCAGGACCTGCATTGTCCAAACCTTATAAGATAACAGGTATTCCTCGTTTTATGCTGGTTGGCAAAGACGGCAGTCTGCTTTATATGGATGCTCCGCGTCCTTCTTCTTCCGAGATACGGGCAGTGTTGAACGACGCATTGAAAAAATAAACGATATTATCAATAGGCTGATATACAGGCACTTCAATGGGTATTGATAGCAGAGTTGTTGGGTATATATATCCTGTTTGTTGGCCATATATACCCAACATGTTGTATCTATATGTCCAGCGCGTTGTATCTATATGTCCAATACATAGCCTTCAGTACCCTTTTTTCAATGTAATAGACTATGAAATACTTGAAAATAATTATATGCTTTCTGTTCTTTCCGTTGACAGCAAACGGAAAAGCGGATCAAGACAGCATCCGTCTTGCTTTGAAACACATGGAAGACGGTTTGAAAACAAAAGAAATCGCTGTTGCACAAAAGAGTTTTGCTCCCGAATTTTCTATCAGCATTTATTCGTTGCCCTTTGCATCCGGTTTGTTGAAACAGATTATGGAAGGTATAACTTTCCAATCTATCCAACCCGACTGGAAGGGGATGAAAACAAAGGGAAACGTCACCAGTCTGGAGGTCCGTTTCACATTGGCCGGCGGACAGGAAGAGAAGAGCATGATAGCTTTCAATGAGTCCGGAAAAATCCTTTTTGTCGATTATTTCGACCGGCTGTTCGGTGATAGCCGTTACCGGAAATCATCGTTGGCAGCCGTTCTGCCTTTTCGGATAGAGGGTGGCTCTATCATTTTGTCTGCCCGCTTGAACGATAGCCCCTGGGTGATGTCATTCTTGCTTGATACGGGAGCTGACGGAATGGCTATCCGCCGTTCGTTGGCAGATAGCATAGGGCTGAAAGTCAGTCATTCGCAAGAAGCGAGTGTTGTAGGCGGACGGAAAACGGTGCAGATATCTGCCGATAATGTACTTCGTCTGTCGGACAGTTTATCATTGAAAAAGCAGAATATTGCAATTTTCGAGAGGGTGCGTAACGGTACGGATGGCATCATCGGGCTGAATCTGATAAGAAAATATATCACTGAAGTGAATTTTGATACGCAAACTATTTCGCTTTATACCTTCGGTGATTATATCTTTCAGAGGAAAGGACGTATGATCCCCCTTAGGGTACCGAGCCTTATCATGTTACCTTCCGCATTGAATCTGACCGGGGATAAAAGTATTTCGGGTAATTTTATAATGGATACGGGAGCTAATTATTATTTGATAGCTTTTAGTCGGTTTGTTCGTCAAAACAGGCTGTTACTGAGCGGATTCAAACCCGAGGGAAGTGGGGCGACAGTGAGTTTGGGGCATTCAACACCAGTTTTTTATGGTCATGCACGTTCATTAAAAGTAGGCAGTGTAGTGAGCAAAAATGTACCTGTCACTCTTCAAGCTTCAACGGGCGGTGATTCTTCAAATCATACCGATGTAGACGGATCGATAGGTATACAGTTTTTCAGTGATTTCAATTTTACGATCGACTTATTGAGAAAAGTAGTACACCTGTCTCCTCGTAAGAAGTTAAAGTAAGGCATTCTTTCAGTAATGGCAGTGCAGTTATAGTCAGGGGAATGTTTTGCGGAAGTATACCGGTCGAATGAAGAACATCATTAAAAAATGTTCAATAGAATTAATAACCTGGAGTTTTTTGAGTTATCTTTGTTGTAGCTAATTAAACAATAAAAAGATGACTGTAATTTTTCCTTCACCCATTTTCGGTCCTGTTCATTCCCGCCGTTTGGGTGTTTCTTTGGGAATAAATTTATTACCGGACGACGGTAAAGTTTGTTCGTTCGATTGCATTTACTGTGAATGCGGCTTCAATGCCGAGCATCGTACAAAGAAGCTTCTTCCCACCCGTGAAGAGGTTCGTACAGCCCTTGAAGAAAAACTAAAAGATATGCAGGCAAATGGTCCTGCTCCCGATGTACTGACATTTGCCGGAAATGGTGAACCGACTGCACATCCCCATTTCCCGGAAATCATAGACGATACTCTTGCACTTCGGGACAAGTATTTTCCGAAAGCGAAAGTCAGTGTATTAAGTAATTCTACATTTATCGACCGCCCTGCTGTATTTGATGCACTGAATAAGATAGATAATAATATCTTGAAACTTGATACAGTGGATGAAGAATACATTCACCGGTTAGATCGTCCGAATGGAAAATATTCTGTAAAGAAGATTATCGAGAAGATGAAAGAATTCAAAGGAAACTGTATCATTCAAACTATGTTTCTCAAAGGGAGTTACCTGGGAAAGGATATGGATAATACCTCAGATAAGTTTGTACTTCCCTGGTTGGAGGCGGTAAAAGAAATCGCGCCCCGGCAAGTGATGATTTACACGATTGACCGTGAAACCCCTGATCATGATTTGCAGAAGGCAACTCACGAAGAGTTGGACCGGATTGTAGAATTGATTAAGAAAGCCGGCATTCCGGCAACAGCTTCTTATTAATTATAAAACAGAAAGCATACCAACAGAATTTTTCAATTATCAATGATATTATCAGGATTCCTTCAATCAAGATTGATTGGAGGAATTAATGTGTATTTATTGTGTTTAAACAGACAAAAACAGAGAAAGCAAATAGAGATTTTTTCGTAAGTATTTTAATGCCAATCCCATATGATATTCTACAGTTTTTTCACTGATAGACAATTGCTCGGCAATTTGTTTATAGGTTAAGTTTTGCTCCCGGCTCATGCGAAAGATTTCTTGCTGCCGTGGAGGTAATTGTGATATTAGTACTGAAAGATACTTTTTTAAATCGGATAATTCCAACTTATTTTCTTCTTCATATTCTTGTTCCATTGCTTGTAGAACAGTAACTTTCAGAAATGAGTAGTTTAATTTTTTGCGTGAATAATTAAAAATCATATTACGGGTAATGATAAAAAGAAACCCTTCAAAAGGCTGCTCTTCATCTATCAGATGTCTTGCTTCCCAGAGTTTGATGAAAACCTCTTGTACCACTTCTGCGATATCTTCAGAAGAAACTAGATAAAGCCGGGTAAAGCCATAGACCTTTTCCCAGTAATGTTTATATAGAAATGAAAAAGCATCTTCATCTCCATTTTTAAACCTTCTAATCAACTCTTTAGATATCATTTTATCTTTTTGGGACAAAATTAGCTAAATACTTTCTAAAAAAAAAATTGCTTTTTCACCAGGGTCTCCAATTTTTGATGTGTATTTAATAATAGAATAACAAATAATAGAGAAAAGTAATGAGTTATAAAAGTGAATTAATTAGAAAATTATTTTCAGACAGACTGAAAAAAGACGAATTAAAGGATCTGTCCGAAATAGATATGATAGAGCGCAAAATGAAAGTGCAATGGGAGGAACAAAATCCGATAGCGGAAAACTCGGAAAGAGTAGATCCGGAAATCGGAGATTATATTTGGGCTAAAATAGTCAAAGAATATAAAGTACGTTCGAAACGTAAGTCAATTCGACAGTTCTATTATCCGTTGGCAGTAGCCTGTGTGGCTTTAGTCGCAGTTTTGGGAGGTTGGCTTTTTTATGTGAATAGTGATTTCTTCGTTAAAGAAGAATTTGCTGAGGTAGTAGCCACCCGAAATATGTTGTATCAGTTGCCCGATAGTTCTGAAGTATGGATGTATCCGAATAGTTCCATTCGTTTTGCCAAGAACTTCAATAAAGACAGAAGAGTATGGTTGGAGGGTAGTTCCATGTTCCATGTACGTAAGCAGCATGGGAACACCTTCAAAGTTTATATTGATAAAGCCTTTATCGAAGTAAAAGGTACCCGGTTTCTAGTAGATAAAAAAGAAGCGGGAAATAATGAGATTACGCTGTTCAACGGTTGTGTTGAGTTTAATGTAGAGGCGACCGGCAAACAGATAGTAATGAAGCCCATGGAAAAGATTTTTTATAACTCAGTTAATGCGGAAATAGGAATACGGAAGATTGAAAATATAGAATGGCAGGATGGTAAATTCAAGTTTGACGCTATGCCGCTTAACCGCCTCATTTCTATCATTAATCAGATGTATCATGCTAATATAGTGTATGAAGGTAAGGACGAAACTTCTCCGTTCAGTGGTACCATTCGTCAGGAGGAAGCGTTGGATGATATTATTCTCAAAATCTGTTTCCTTATGAATTTGAAAGAAGAAAGAGTAGGTAACACAATCATTATCAGAAATTGAATTTTAATAAACTATATGTCTAATCTAATAAAATGAGAACATGAAAAAATGTATTTTTTTGTATCGACAGCGGTATTTGAGCTATCTCGTATTACTCTTATTATTATGGCCAACTGTGATGTTAGCAGCACAAGGGGATATCCAGATAAAGGGAAAGTTCTCTCTCAAGGAGGCTATCCGGTATATAGAAGAAACGAGTGATTATACTTTCTTTTATAAAGATAGTGACTTGAAAGATACTTCGAAAAAGGATATTAGCTGTAAAGGTACAATTGATGAAGTATTGAAAGAATTGTTTGCAGGAAGTAATGTAAATTTTATTATTAATGGTAAAGAGGTTGTTTTCAAGGTTAGTAGTCCGGTAAGTGTTGCACAGCAGCAAAAGAAGCGCACGATAACGGGAATTATTGTTGATTCGGAAACTAAGGAACCGATTATCGGGGCCAGTGTATGGTTGAAGAATAGTTCGGCCGGTGCTGTTACCAATCTGGATGGAAAATATTCAATTACTGTTGAAGGAGTTGGTGGTGTACTCGAATTTACCTATGTAGGTATGAAGAAGCAGGAAATTGTGATTGGGGATCAGAAAGTGATTAATGTAGTGCTGGCCCCTGATACGGAGGTATTGGATGAAGTAGTGGTTGTAGGGTATGGCAATCAGAAAAAAGAAAGTGTTGTGGGGGCTATTTCTACGTTGGATATTTCCCACTTGAAAGTTCCGGGTTCATCTATTTCAAACGTTCTGGCCGGACAGTTGTCTGGTGTAGTGGCTGTTACACGTTCAGGAGAGCCGGGTAAAAATAGTGCAGCCGATTTTTATATCCGTGGTGTCTCCTCTTTTAAAGGAACTTCCACTCCGTTGGTGTTGGTAGATGGCATCGAACGTGACTTGGACCTTGTTGACACGGATGATATTGCTTCTTTCTCTATTCTCAAAGATGCTTCTGCATCAGCTGTGTATGGTGTACGTGGAGCAAACGGGGTAATTCTGATTACAACGAAAAAAGGAAAGGAAGGTAAACCGTCTATTAATGTACGTACGGAGTTTGGTTTTACCAGTCCGACGAAAAGACCCGAAATGGTAAACTCGGCAGAATGGGCTGAGTTGTACAATGAGGCTTTCCAAACTCAATATTATTCTCCTGAGGATATTCGTAGATATAGGGAAAATTCAGATCCCGACCTGTTTCCAAACGTAAATTGGTTTGATACATTGTTCGATGATATGGCAGAAAGCGAACGTGTGAACCTGAATATAAGCGGAGGAGGTGATATTGTGAGATATTACGTGGCCGGTTCTTTCTATAATGAAAATTCTATTTATAAGAATGCGGGTAATATTTATGGATATAATTCTTCTTTGCGTTACAACAAATTTAATTTCCGTGCTAATATAGACTTGAACGTAACTCCGAGTACGGTTTTGAATTTGAATTTGGCAAATATTTATGAGAAATCATTTGGCCCGGGCTATGGAGATGATGATAAAAGTATCTGGTCTTATACTTTTATGACTAGTCCCAATGCTTTCCCGTCTGAATATTCGGATGGAGTTATATCCGGTCCGTCTACCGATTCGGGTGCGAACCCATGGAATATGCTGGCACATTCCGGTTATCGTGAACAATTCTGGAATTCTGCACAATCTTTGATTGGAATTACTCAGGATATTGGTAAGTTGTGGGAACCTTTGCAAGGATTGACTGCAAATATCAAGTTCTCTTGGGATGCTTGGAATACAACTCTTCAACGCCGCAGCAAATCGGTAACTTGGTATCATGCGCGTGGAAGAAATGCTGACGGAAGCCTCAGATATGATGATAACAATGAAGACGGTATTTGGGATCCTGTACATCAGGGAGACGAACAACTCAGCTATGCTATTGGTCGGGACGGAACAATGACCCGTTATCTGGAAGGTTCGTTGAACTATAATCGTTTGTTTAATGAAAAGCATAGAGTAGGCGCTTTGTTCCTTTACAATCAGAAGATTCACACCAAAACACAGGCAGGCGACAGTAGTTCTTCACTTCCCTATAAGAATCAGGGTATTGCGGGACGTGTAACATACGCGTTCAAAGATACATATTTTGCAGAAGTAAATGTTGGATACAACGGCTCTGAGAATTTTGCACGCGGCCACCGTTTCGGATTTTTCCCTGCAGTAGCTGCCGGTTGGATGGTATCTCATGAGAAATGGTTCGAACCGTTTACTAAAACAGTGGATATGTTGAAACTGAAAGGATCTTACGGTAAAGTTGGTAATGACGATATTGGTGGACAAAGACGCTGGGTGTATGAATCTACAATTGTGAATAGCAGTGATTCATGGTATTATGGCAAGAACGGAAATGATGGCGGACAGGGTATTCGTATCGGTGAAGTGGAAAATCTGAATGCATCCTGGGAAGAAGCGTTGAAGTTGAATGTAGGCGTAGAATTCTCTTTATTTAATAAAGTAAAAGTACAAGCAGATTATTTCCGTGAAGAGAGAACGGGTATTTTCCTGCAACGTGCCGGACTTCCGGCTATCGTGGGACTTTCTACCACTCCTTATGTCAATGTGGGAGAAACTCTTAACCAGGGATTTGATGGTACGATTGAATATTCGCAGAAGATTGGGCAGGTGTTTGTTACAGCTCGCGGTAACCTGACTTATACACGTAATAAACTTCTGAATAATGATGAACCCGACTGGGCATATAAATATCAGAACCGTATAGGTAAACCTTTCGGACAGGGAGGTAGCATGCAACCTTTCGGATTGGTTGCTTTGGGATTATTCCAGAACCAGGAAGAAATTGATAATAGTCCGAAACAGTCGTTCGGTGAATATCGTGTTGGTGATATTAAATATCAGGATATCAATGGTGATGGAGTTATTGACAATCAGGATCAGATAGCAATCGGATATACAAATCTTCCGGAAATAGTTTATGGATTTGGGGCAACGGCTCAATGGAAAAACTGGGATGTTAATATCTTTTTCCAAGGCGTGGGGCGTACCAGTTTTTCTCTGAATGGTTCTTCTATCCGTACTCCTTTTTCTGCTGGTAATATGGAACGTGCGGCTATTAATAAGGATTTGTATGGAAATGTATGGATGTCAACAAACACACCCGAGCAGAATGCAAATGTTATATATCCCCGTATGAGTAATGGTAGCGGTGGTGCAGGTGCTTCTAACAACTCACAGAGTTCTACCTGGTGGTTGCGCAGTGGAAGTTTCATGCGTCTGAAGAATTTTGAGATAGGTTATACCCTTCCGAAGTCACTGACTGGAAAAACCTTTATCAAATCCTTGCGGTTCTATATGTCTGGCAATAATCTGCTGACATTCAGCAATTTTAAACTGTGGGATCCTGAAAAAGGTAGCAGTGATGGTTCCGGTTATCCGTTGAACAAGATATTTACAGTCGGTTTTAATGCTAACTTCTAAAAAAGAAAAAGTCATGAAAAAATCTTGGAATAAAACTATTTATATATTGGCTGCTACGTGTGGCTTGCTCTTTTCCTCTTGCAACGATTTTCTGGACAGACAGGAGGATGAAAAGCTTACTTTTGATAAAATTTGGGAATCAAGGAATACAATCAGACAGTATTGGTTGACTACTATGTCATTCCTACCCAACGAAAATATTAGCAATCATGTGGATAATGATCCTTATATCGGAGCTGCTGATGAATTCTCCGTAGCTTGGGACCGTGATTATCGTAAAATTAATTTTGGTTCATGGAATGCAAACAATGTTCCTTATGACCGGTTTGCCAAATATTACAAGGGAATCCGTGAGTGCAATATATTCTTGCAAAATGTGGATCGTTCTTCCGACCCTATTTTGACGAAACAACAAATTGAAGAGTGGAAAGTACAGACCCGCTTTGCGAGAGCGTATTATTACTTCTTGCTGATGCGTGATTACGGACCCGTATTTTTGATAGGCGATGAATTGTTAGATTTTTCGGCTTCAACCGAAGAATTGTATCGTCCGCGTAACACTTGGGAACAATGTGTCGATTATGTGACGGAAGAAATGACAACTTGTGCTGAAAACCAATATATGTACAAACAGTCTGAAATGCCGGATTCATATTACGGGCTTGCTTCAAAAGGAACTTGTTATGCTGTTATTTCCCGTTTGAAACTATATTCTGCACGCGATTTGTATAATGGTAATAAGTTATATAAAGATGTGAAAAATCCGGTTATGTCCGATTTTCCCGAACTGTCGGGTGTGAATCTCTTTCCACAGGATTATAATGCTAATAAATGGTTAGAGGCTGCACAAGCTGCTCATAAAGTATTTGAGGACGGAAGCTATACTTTATACCGTTCGGCAAATGATGACCCGTATGAAAACTATTATGGTATCATCCATGAGACATGGAACAGTGAATTGATTTGGACAGATAGATATTGTAGTCTTCAAGCTTGGGGTTCGGGTACGGTGCCTACTAGTGTAGGCGGTACGGCTTATGGTTCTATCGGCCCTACTCAGCAACAAGTAGATGCGTATGCTATGAATAACGGACGTTATCCTATTTTAGGTTATGAGCAAGATGGTACTCCTGTTATTGATCCACAATCAGGATATAGTAAAGATGAGTTTGAAAAGTCAACCTGGACATATCCTTGTAAGGGTTGGTCGGTAGCATCCAATTATTCAATTGAAGCCCCTAATATGTATAAAAATCGTGAGCCTCGTTTTTACGTTTCTGTATTTTTCGGTGGAAACTACTGGTTGCACGGACAAGGTGGTAAGACGATGACTTCTTTCGCTAAAGGAGCTAATGGAAATAAATCTCACGACTATCCGAAGAGTGGATATTTGGTAAATAAATGCTATGACCATATGCTGAATTCCGCAAATGGTTCATGGGGAAATGTTACTTTCCCGCTATTCCGTTTAGGAGAGATATATCTGAACTTTATAGAGGCAGTACTTGAGTGTAAAAAGTATGGAGTTGCTCTTACCAATGGATATGAGCAGGAAGCAATGGACAAATGGGATGATTTGCGTAAACGTTCCGGTATGGAGCCGATTATGGATATTTATCCGAATGCGACAACTGAGGAATTGATAGAGTTGTGTCGTAAAGAAAGAAGAGTGGAATTGGCTTTTGAAAGACAACGTTATTTTGATACACGTACCTGGATGATTGCCGAACAGACTGATAACGGACCAATGTATGGTATGGATACTACTTGTCCGCTAGAAGAAGGAATGAATGCAAATGAAACTCCGGACGGATTCTGGAAACGTACTGTATTCGAAACACGCGTATTCAAAAGCAATCATTATCTATATCCGTTCTCACAAAGAGAACTGGACAGAAATAAGATTCTGACTCAGAACTATGGATGGTAACCTTAAATAAGAATATCTAATTAATGAACGATATGAAGAAACAATTATTATATTTTTCAATGGTAGGTATGTTGTTGACTATGAATGCCTGCGATGATGATGGAAAAACTGAATTCTTGGATGATTATTCTACAATCATGTATTTTACAAATAGTGGGATACAAAATGTAGAATGTCTGAAAGTGGGTGAGCCTACTACTTATAATATAGCCGTCTATAAAGCCGGAAGTGATCTGTCGGCTACATCGGACGCTACTGTGACATTAATGAATGAAGCAGAGTTGCAGGAATACAATCTTGCAAATGATACTCATTACAAAATGCTACCGGCAGACTGTTATCAGTCAACTCAGAAGAAAGATTTTCAATTCGAATCTTCTGAGCTGGTTCATACATTTCCTGTAACTTTTGATTCGGATAAGATTGACGCATTGGATAAAAATAGCGAGTATGCATTGCCGTTTAGTCTGTCGTCTACTCAGACGGTGAATGAGGAGAAGAAGGTATTATTGCTTCATCCGGAAGTCACTACCCCTACAATCTCTTTCCAGAATGTGGATTTTGAGCAAGTAACGGTTACTGAGAGTGATCCTGCGAAAGTAGTACTTGAAAGAATCATCACTGTCCCGTTCCAGAATAATTGGGAGTTTGATTGTGAGATAGGTATTGATGAAACTGCGGTAGGTCAATATAATGAAGAGAACGGAAGAGATTACAGTCTTCTGCCGGAAACTGCATATACGTATGATAAGATTGTAACTTTTAAACCGGGTATCAACAGTATGACGATAAAGGTTACTATTGACCGTTCAGAATTAGATAATGGCAATTATCTGCTACCTTTGAAACTCAAGAAGTGTACGCATCCCCGTTTTGAAATTCAGGCGGAGAAAAGTCTTCTATTGATAGGCTATTGTTATGCTCTACCAAACATTCCTCTGAATTTGAGCATGCTGACTGCCAATGCGACTGTTGAGGGAGATGGTACGGGATTGACGGGGCTGTTCGATGGAGTTGGTGACGGCAAACATTATCATAGCAATTATAGTGGTTCTGTTATTGACCCTATTTACGGGCACTATATCCAGATTCATTTTAAAGAATCCATTCAAACATTGTTGTTTGAATACTGGACACGTTCAAATACTAATAATGGAACTCCGTTGAGAATTGAATTGTTCACAAGTAACGATGGGATTCAGTGGCACAAATTGACAGTCATTGAAAAGGGTTTGCCGACAACACAGAGTACTAAATATCAATCGGGATTCTTCAAAGCTGACGAACCATTTACTTATTTGCGCTGGTGTGTGACTAAAGGTCCGAATGGAGAAATGGCAAAACAAGGAGATAAAGGCTATTTCAATCTTGACGACTTGATTATCTACGGACAATAATTGCTTGTTAGATTGAAAATAGATTGGACCTGTTTCTGCATTCCGTTGTGGAAGCAGGTCTTTTTTTACTCATTAACTTAAATGTAGAATAAAACATGAAAAATATATTCGCTATTCTTTTATTATGTTCCACTATCGTATGTTGTGCGTGTGGTAGTGAAGACGAGAAGGAGATGATTACTCCGGTATTGGAAGTGGGAAGTAAAAATGTATATGTCGGTGAGAGCGCTGTGACCAGGGAGATTTCTATAACCTCCAATGTGGAATGGTCCGCTTCTGTGGCTTCCGAAGGTCAAGCTTGGTGCCACGTTGATTTGCAGTCGGACCGGCTTTTGATTCATATTGATGAAAACACGGAAAAGGATGTTCGAAAAACCTCTATTCAGATAGCTGCTTCTCAGTTGAAAGAAACCATTCAAGTGGCACAACTAGGCTGGGGAAAAGCTATTCTGGTATCACCGAAAAGTATAAAAGTACTTCCGATAGGAGAGGAATTCTCTTTCGAAGTAACTGCTAATATAGAATATAATGTTGAAATAGAAGAAGGGTGCAACTGGATACATGTAGTACCTAAAACCCGTTCTACTCACGAAATGGTGACAAATACATTTGTTTATAAAGCTGATTTGAACGCGACTGAATATCGTGAGACTACTATTTGGGTGAAAGATAAGGATGAGAACTCAGAAATTGAATCAGGTTCGCTGACAGTTACTCAGGAGAAAATGAAAGATAATTATGAGTCTACCGGCATTGAGGGGATTAAAGAGGATATCAAGGTACAGGTTATACGTGGTGAGGCCAATAAAGCACAATCTATCAGTGAAGGAATTGAAAAAACGTTCGATGGGGATATGAACACAATCTACCATTCTCCATATAATGATAATAAAGTGACGGAAGAGTCGCCTGCAATATTAACTTATTATTTTGATGAAGGTGCTGATATGGATTATTTAGTGTATTATCCTCGTACAGATGGCGGTGCTAACGGTCGGTTTAAGGAAGTGGAGATTCGCGTGCGTTCTAATGCCAATACCTATGGAACCGATGAGTGGACTACTGTTATCAAGAAAAATCTCGGTGGTTCTTCCAGTGCCGCTCGTATTGATTTTCCGATGTCTCAGATTGGAGTATCTGCTGTGCAGATTGTGGTTAACTCGGGTATAGGAGATTTTGCCTCATGCGCAGAAATGGAGTTTTATAAAAAGAATCCCGATCCTTTTGACTATTCAGTATTGTTTACTGACGCTAGTTGTAGTGAACTCAAGCCGGGTGTCACTGAAGAAGATATTCAAAACTGCAATTACTCATTTTTCAAGAACATAGCTTATTATATGTATCGTCAGAAGTATCCCCGGGAATTTCGTATAGCTGAGTTTAAGGCTTATCCTCATCCGGATATACAGAAAGCAATTAATAAGACCAGTGCTTATAGTCTGCTTGATAATCCGACAGGCATTTACGTCGCACAGGGACAAGAACTCGTTGTATTAGTGGCCGATGCGCATAATGAGGACATGGGTATATGTATACAGAATCTGGATAAACCGGGGGGAGACGGATTTGGAGGAGATACTTATCCGTTGACGACAGGAGTCAATAAGATAAAAGTGAAAAACAAAGGACTTGTGTATGTGATATATCATACTACGTCTTTAGAAGAACTGGCAGGCAAGCAACCGGTGAAAATTCATTTTGCTTCGGGTAAAGTAAACGGATATTTTGATAGCAATAAACATGAAGCCTCCCGTTGGTCGGAATTATTGAACAATACGGTATGTGGCTATTTTGATGTATTGGGGACTTATGCGCATCTGACTTTTCCGGTAAATCGTCTGCGTAATTCTACCGGAAACAGGGGCAAGGAACTGATTGATTTATATGATGAGATTGTAGAAAAGGAGCAGATATTTATGGGACTGAAGAAATATGGCGGTATGTTTATGAATCGTATGTATTTGAATGTAATGTATCATAATTTTATGTATGCCAGCGATTATCACACAGCTTATCATGATGATACGATGGATGAACTGTGTAATCCTGACAGACTGAAAACAACCGGCTGTTGGGGACCTGCTCATGAAATAGGACATTGTAACCAGACACGTCCGGGACTGAAATGGCATGGTCTTACTGAGGTGACAAATAATATTATGTCTCAATATATTCAAACAACTGTTTGGGGCAATACTTCGCGTTTGCAATCGGAAGGCTGGTACACAAAAGCTTGGGATGAGATTATAGCGAAAAGGCGTGCTCATGCTCAAGAAACAGATTTCTTCATGAAACTGGTTCCTTTTTGGCAGTTGGAACTTTACTGGGGAAAAGTGAAAGGGTTTACTCCAAAAGAAAGTAATGGTTGGGATGGATTCTATCCACAGATTTATGAGCACATCCGGAAAAACCCTGATTTGCCGACAGCGGGAGAACAGCAACTGGAGTTTGTATATATCTGTTGCTTAAAAGCCGAGAAAGACTTAACCGGATTTTTTAGAAAATGGGGATTTCTGACTCCGGTAGACGTAACAGTAGATGACTACGGGGATGGTAAAATTATTGTGACTCAGAAACAGATTGATGAAATACTTGCGAAAATAGATTTGTTAGGTTTTGAAAAGGAAACAGCTGCTTTTGAGTATATTACAGACGATAACCTGAATTATTTTATTGAAAATAAACCGGTGCAGGCAGGTACATCTTCCAAAGAGGGTGGTGCGATTACATTGAACAACTGGAAAAATGTTGTTGCTTATGAAGTTGAAAATGAAAATGGTGAACTTGTTTATGTCGTGAATGCATTAGAACGTCCTTATGGGTTTACAGTTCCCTCCTGGAAAGATTCTTATAAAGTATATGCCGTATCTGCTGCTCAAGGGCGTATAGAGGTTACATTTAATAAATGACTATGATGTTTGAAAATCTTATAAACAATTAAAAACGAGAAGAATGAAGAAACTGTATTTGTTTGTATCTCTGCTATTTATGTCTTTACATACCCTTTGGGCATGGGACAATCATATTCTAATATCCACTCCCCGAACCTCTCTCCTTCTTTATGCGGAAAAAGGTAACAGTTTACGTTTTCAATATTTAGGGGATAAAATCACTTCCGGGCAGATTCCTCATATTTATAGTAGTGGGAATGGGTTAAACCGGCCTGCTTATCCTGTGTTCGGAACAAGTTGCTCACAAACACCTGCTTTGCAGGTGGAACATGCAAACGGAGATTGGACCTTGGATATGGTAGCCGAGAGTGTAGAAACTCAAATAATAGAGAATGCACATCAAACTGTGATTACGCTTGTTGATAAATTATATCCTTTCGTTGTGAAACTGTATTATAAGGCTTATGATAATGTAGATATGATAGAGACTTGGGCGGAAATTTCACATACGGAAAAAAAAGCTGTAGCGTTGAAACGTTTTGATTCAGGACATTTTCTTTTGAGTCAGAATGATGTCTGGGTTTCCCATATGCATGGTTCATGGGCTTCGGAGACTTTTGTGACTACTGAAAGGTTGGAGTCCGGAATGAAAGTCATTAAAAATATGGATGGAGCAAGAAATGGGCAGAATGATCATGCGGAAATTATGTTGTCGTTGGACGGAAAACCGAATGAAAATACAGGTCGTGTAGTAGGAGCTGCCCTTTGCTGGAGTGGTAATTATAAGTTTCGTATTGATACGGATAATAATTCAGTTCACCATATTTTCGCAGGAATCAATGATGAGGCTTCAGAGTATAAATTAGAACCTAAAGAGGTATTTGTAACTCCCAAACTGGCAATAACTTATTCACAGGAAGGCTTAAGTGGAGCCAGTCGTAATTTTCATCGTTGGGCACGTAATAATCGATTGCATGACGGCTGGGGTACACGTGATATTTTACTCAATAGTTGGGAAGGCGTTTATTTTGGAGTCAATGAAACCGGTATGGATCAGATGATGAGTGATATCGCCGGTATGGGAGGTGAGCTCTTTGTTATGGACGACGGGTGGTTTGGAGATAAATATCCTCGTAACAATGATGTATCTTCATTGGGAGATTGGGTAGTAGATACACGCAAATTACCTAAAGGAATAAAGGGACTGACGGATACTGCCAAGAAGTATGGCATCAAGTTTGGAATCTGGATTGAGCCGGAAAGCACGAATAGCCAAAGTGAGTTGTTTGAGAAACATCCCGACTGGGTGCTTCAGGTAAAAGGACGCACGTTCAATTATGGACGTGGAGGAACACAGTTGTTATTGGATATGTGTAATCCTAAAGTACAGGATTTTGCATTTAATTTCGTAGATACTTTGTTGACAAACTATCCTGAAATAGCGTATCTTAAATGGGATGCCAATACGGAACTGAAGAATTATGGTTCTACTTATTTGCCTAAGGATAAGCAGTCGCATATTTATATTGATTATCATCGCGGGCTGATTAAGGTACTTGAACGTATCCGTGCAAAATATCCGAAGGTTGTTATTCAAGCTTGTGGCGGTGGAGGCGGTCGCGTTAATTATGGTGTGATGCCTTATAATGATGAATTTTGGGTAAGTGATAATACAGATGCTTTGCAACGTATCTATATGCAATGGGGTACTTCTTATTTTTATCCTTCCAATGCAATGGCACAACACGTAAGTGCTTCGCCTAATCACCAGACAGGACGCCGTCTTCCTCTTAAATTTCGGTTTGATGTAGCCATGAGCGGGCGTTTGGGAATGGAAATCCAACCGAAGAATATGACGGATGATGAGAAAACGTTTGCACGAAAATCGATTGAATCTTATAAAGATATTCGTTCGATTGTACAACTGGGTAACCTATACCGTTTGGTTTCTCCTTATGACCGTAAAGGGATGGCATCGTTGATGTATACGAACGATGAACAGACAAAAGCGGTATTTTTTGCTTATAAGATAGAGCATTTCGTTAATCAGGTAATGCCTCGTATACGTTTGGCCGGACTTGACCCGCAAAAGACCTACAAATTGAGAGAAGTTACTCCCACTGGGAAACCTTGTTCGTTGGACGGGAAATTGATTTCCGGTTCTGTACTTATGAATACAGGAATTGCTGTACCTTTGTGGCAGGAATACTCAAGTGTTGTGCTGGAGTTGACAGCCGAATAATCTATAAATGAATAGTAAAAAAGTAAATATTGAGTAATGAAAAGAATAAACTTTAAGACAACTTTGATGACAGGGCTATTTGTTCTATTGGGAATGGTGGCCAAGGCGGATAATAATCCCATTGTAGTAGGAAATAGTCGTTTTACCTTTATTACGGAGAATCTGGTTCGAATGGAGTATGCTAATCATCAAAAGTTTTTGGATGATTCTACTTTGTTTGCTGTTAACCGTCAGGCCGGAAATGTAGATGTGAAGGTTGAAAAGAAAGATGGGAAGTATATATTTTCTACGTCAATGATGTCTGTTGAATTTGAGAATGATGGTTTTCCTTTTGGACAGAATAACGTACGTGTATCTTTTGAAATGGACGGAAAGCGTAAAAGCTGGTGTATGACGGACGAACAGCGAAATAATTTGGGAGGTGCTATCACTACACTTGATGCAATAGGCAGCCCTATTCCTCTTCAGGAAGGATTATTGAGCCGTGACGGTTGGTATCTGATTAATGATACAGGTAAAGATGTTTATAAAAATGGCTGGTTGTCAGTTCGGGATCGGGACCATGTACAGGATTTATATTTATTTGTTTATGGCAACGATTATAAGTCTGCTTTGCGCTCTCTTAAAGCGATTAGCGGAGCAGTTCCTATGACGCGTAAATATGTGCATGGTTCCTGGTATTGTCGTTGGTGGCAATATACGGCAGATGATTACCGTGATTTGGTAAAAGGATATCATGAACATGATTTTCCGTTGGACATTATGGTATTTGATATGGATTGGCATCGTAAAGACGGAAAGATTGGTACCGGACATGCTTTTACACGCGGGTGGACCGGATATAGTTGGAATCGTAAACTGATACCCGATCCGGGAGCATTAATCCGGGAGTTTCATGATCAACAAATTTATGTAACAATTAATGAGCATCCACATGACGGCATTCGTCCTCATGAGGATGTTTATCCGGAATTTATCCGGGCATTAGGAATAGATGCAGATAAAGATCCTGTCCCTATCTTTGATGCCGGTGACCGGAAGTATATGGACGCGTTTATGAGATATGCACATCAGGAAAGTGATTCTATGGGAGTTGCTTTCTGGTGGTTGGATTGGCAACAAGATTATGCGTATCCTGTGGTGCGTGGTACAACAACCAAGCATTTACCTTGGTTAAACGAGATATATTATAATTATTCGAAACAGGGTGAACTTCGTGGAACAGGCTTTTCTCGTTGGGGAGGTTGGGGCGATCACCGTCACCCTATCCAGTTTTCCGGTGATGCAGTCGGTAACTGGAATATGTTGAATTTCGAAGTAAAACTGACTACTACCAGTGGCAATGCTGGCTGTTTTTTCTGGGCGCATGACATTGGAGGTTTTTACGATGGCCTGGATTCTGAATTATATACCCGTTGGACACAGTTTGGACTGCTGAATTCTTCATTACGTATCCATTCTGTAGTAGGTGATAAGATGGATCGTCGTCCATGGCTTTGGGGAGAACGTGAAGAAAAAGCGATGCGGCGTATTTATCACATGCGTTCGGAATTAATGCCTTACATTTATAGTAGTGTTCGTCAGTGCCATACAGATATGTTACCATTGAATCGTGGGCTTTATATTGAATATCCTGCCGATAAAGAATCTTATAAACACGAAGAAGAATTTCTTTTTGGTGATTTAATTTTGGCTTCTCCTATTACGCAGGCAGGAAGTGGTAAAGACAAGATAGTGAGCCAATCTGTGTGGTTCCCAAGGGGGGACGATTGGTATAGCCTTTTCACCGGTAGTAAATATGAAGGCGGAAAGACGTCCGTTGTAAGCTGCCCGTTGGAAGAGTTTCCGGTTTTTGTGAAGGGCGGTTGGCCTTTGCCGATGCAACCTTATACTGAACGTATGGCTTCTACTCCGTTAACTACACTTGTGATACGTTGTTATCCGGGAAGTGAAGGAAGTGATAATACATATTCATTGTATGAGGATGATGGTTTAACGATGCAGTATGCTAATGGCAATTATGCCACTACTGACATGACTTATAAGAAAGAAAATGGGTGTGTAACAGTCCATGTTCATCCCGTGAAAGGTAATTATAAAGGGCAGCCACAAAAGAGGGCTTATCGTATTGAACTACCTGGGGTTGATGTGAAATCCAAAGTTAAAGTGAATGGAAAAACGGTTAAACCAATCGTGGACAGTAGCGTGAATGGAATTATCATTTCGGTGAAAGCTACTGATATACGCAAAGCTGTTGAAATAACTGTAAGATAATTGTTTTGTGGATAATGTCGGGCTGTTTCAGGGAATGAACTGTATCCCAAAAGTTTTGTGTCTAACTTTTGGGGTGCAGTTCAATTGAAGTGAGCCCTCTTTATTGGAAATCTTTGGTGTAAGAGTATTGACTACTTATTGTTTTATGAATGCTATTTGGCTAATCATTAGGTTACCTCCTTGTTTCGTATGGGTTTTGAGAACTATTTTTCCGTCATTTGTATCTTCTCTCATAATGAATAGTTTCACCCACCGTTCTTTTCCTTTCTGATTTTCTAAAATGGACTCTCGTCCTTCGATTGATAAGAGCCCTGCTCTATTTTGGTGATTCCAGTCTTCAAATTTTACATATAAGTCTCCAATAATACCTTCCGGAGTTTGTATTTCAATTGTCATATTTTTGCCTGTCCAGGCTGTCCCTTTTTCATCTTTCCAGATATTATCACAAGTAACTTTGTATTTACAACGTTCGTCTTGTATTTCAGTATGGTCGAGCGTGGCTGTCCAAGGAGCAGAACCGGAATTCTTCATTTGCTTCCCGCATGATATATAAAGAATTGAGTTTTCAAATCCTTTAGGAACGGAAACCATTGCTTTAGGAGTATATGCAAACATCTTCTTCAGTGTATCAATTTCTATTGAATAAGAAGGATTGAAGTTCGATTGTGTCATATAATGTAATAAGCTGTATTTTAGTTGTCGTGCTACCGGTGAATCCAAATTCAGGTTGTAACCGCAGACTAATAATTTGCCTTTGCTCACTTTACATTCGAAGATAGAAGCTAGTTTGTCGTTGATATGGAAGTCGCTTACCGGTTGTACAATGGGGTGTAATTGAGGGTGTTCGTTGATGATAAACGAACGGCCTTGTGTTATTTCTTTCCATTGCCAGTCAGTATAATTGTCGGTTGGAAATTGCGAGAATGCAGGGTGAGCTTTGTCTATCCATGCCCCTAGGGTGGTGTTGCTTTGACCGGGAAAGAAAGAAGTAGACCAGAACAAAGGTGTGAAGTAAAGAGGGGTGGAGTTATCCTTTTTCCCGAGTTGATCTGCCACTAACAATACTTTCTTTCCTTGTTCCAAGGCACTAATGACAGTCGAATCAAATTTGTCGTGAATGATGATATTGGTTTGTGGCATGTTATAAGGAGGATATACCCAAATACTCCAACGGTTGTGATAAGGTGTGCCGCTAATGGTGACATCGAGGTAATATTTTCCCGGTGATGTAATTTCGGAGAGATCGATAGATAAAGAATCTACCTGATTTACTTTTCCGGATGATAAGGGCACTTCTCTGCTGCCTTGCTGTTGCAGTTTGCCTGTTTCGTCGGTTAAAGTCCATATCGTAGGTGTAATTAGAGTTGTATCACTGTAGTTTGCCACTTGGATTTGAGCTTTGAACGTCTCGTCCGTTTGCCAGGTATATTTGTGGAAACGTGCCAGAGGGACAATGTCGTTGGAATAACATCGGAATTGTTCGGGCGTGATGATTCCTTTGGAATCCCAAAATGAATCTAACCAACCGACTAAAGCTTCTCCCTGTCCCGAATAATCAGTCATACTTAACATTTGGAATCCGGCACATGAGGGGGTACGCAGTAAATTTTCAATCAAACCTTTATATAAGATTGTTTGTAATGCTCCACTGGCTTCATGGAATTTTCTGTCCTGGTGTTCTATATGATTTTTTACGGCTTGTTGGCGTAAGCTTTCAAGATTTCTGGCTTCCAATACACCGGTATATTTATCTATCTCGTTCCAAAGAGGATAAACTGGATATTGACCGACTTCATGGGCGATGATCGGGATTGTTGCCTTAGAGTAGATAGATTCTCGGTCATTGTCAGTGCCGGAACCGTTTATGCCATAAGTACCGCCTGTCTGGGGTATGTTGTGAGTGACCATATATTGATCTGCCGGCATAATCTTTCGGGCGGTAGAAATAGCGTAAAGTCTGCGTGGATCTTTTTCTTGCAAAGATTTAATCCATTGTTGCATGATATCAAAGTTTGAGTTGCCTAATTCATTTCCAATACAAAGCATAGTGAAAGAAGGGTGATTACCGTAAGCCTCAATCATACGTTGCAGTTCTTCCGGTACAAATTTATCTGCACTTGGATTATGCCCCAATCCTTTCGGCAGTCCGCGTGTGGTCATTTCAGGGCGCTCTTTTCTTACGACGGACATCCACCAGTCAATCCATAATACTTCTGCCTGAATATAAATACCAATCCGGTCGGCTGCCGTAAAAGCTGCCTCGGGAGGACACCATGAGTGGAAACGCACATGATTGAGTCCGTATGATTTGTAAATACGGAAAATACGTTCCCATTCCTGAATGTCGCAAGAGGGATAACCGGTAAGGGGAAAATGGAGGCAATCCAGATTACCTCGCATGAATACGGGTCGGTTGTTGATTAGAATCTTTGATCGGGAAGCAGTAACATTACGAAATCCGAAATCAACCGTTTTAAGTTGGGATTGTCCTTTTTGCGTGATACATATCTCCAACCGGTATAGGTTTGGGTGTAGGTCGTCCCAGTGTTTCACGGCTTGCCGGATATTCAATGTTTCCCGGTGATGTTGTATTCCTTTTTCTCCTTTTATTTCTTTTTTGTATGCGTATATTTTCTTTTTGCTTCCAATTTCTTTCAATGTATAGGAAACCTCTCCTTTCAATGTCTTATTTGAATGATTTTGTATATCGAAGGAAATATCCAAGCGATTGTCAGATGTATGGGGATATACTTTGATCCGGTCTATTGAAAGTGTGGGTGAAGATTGTAGTTCTATTTTTCCGAGGATACCATTCCAGATAATCTGAGTGTATTCTCCGTATGAATGGCCCTTATCACCTATATTGTATATCATGTCGTTGTTGATACGGATTGCTATTCGATGTTTTCCGGGATTTAAAGTTCCTAAACGATGATAATGTGGAGTTCCTAATCCTTCCTGTGTATCAATGAAACGTCCGTCAATCCAGACTTTTGACTCCCACAGCACACGTTCCAGATAAAGTGTTATTTCTTTTCCCTGCCAATTTTGAGGAATGACAAACTCACGTGTATACCAGGCCGGACCTATGTATTTGTGTCGGCGGGTGAGGATACCATAATCCGAACCGACTGTGCGAGTTCCATAGCCGGCTTCATCAAGAGTTCCGGGTAGCTGAATCGGCATGGTTGTATGACCGGAATTGAAATAGTTGTGCTTTTCACCGATACTGTCCGGATCCAACTTTACACCCCATTGTCCGGTAAGAGATAGTATATCATCCTGAATGTCTTTATTTGCAATATTCTTGATTAGTGAGGACAAGTCATTGATTATATTATATTGGGGCAATTTGCTTGAAGGATGTGCTTGTGCTGTATAAAATAAAATACAGACTAAGGATGATAATAGATATTTGTTTATCATGGGTTTATGGTTTTGTTTAATACACAATTTATTCGTTCGCAATTTCCTTTAAAGTTCAGTTATTTGGCTTGAATTGAACTATTTAAGCTGTCTTTATTACAATGACGATTGTGTATTGGGTTACTCCTCAGTTTTAACAAAAAAAGAGAATGAGTTATTGAGATTTTTTATGATAGTGTTCCATTTTTAATATTTTGATGAGAACTTATCGTTTCATAATCGGTGTACGTCGCTCCTTTTCTCACCAAGGAAGCTCTTCTTACTCGGTGAAAAGGAAAAAACAAGTGCTTTTTGAGCTGTTTTTTTCTATTTGATATCAAAAAACGGATAAGAAAGGAGTAGTAAAATGATAGTTTATATATCCAAATAGTGTTTATTAGTAAATAAAATATCTAGATGTGAATCATACTAATCGATAAAGTCGTTTAGTGTTGGAAATACGTATTTCTGTATTAGCAAATGCCTTCATTTTTTCTTTTTCCCTTATAAGCTGATATTTAAATACAGCTCTTTTTATAATTTGAATGTCCCTTTTTTAAAAAAGGTATATCTTTAGTATTGAGTGATATGAAGAAGGTGAAAAAATGTAGTAAAAAGTGAGGAGTAATCAATTGTCTATTCGTCATAGTAATAGAACTGTTTTGGAGAGATGAATTGAAGAATTTCGATTCGCCGTCTAAAACGCAATATAAAGCAGCTTTATTTTATGAAAAGTCAACAAAAACAAGAATTGGATGGAATAATCGATAAAATCATCGGTTATTTTAGATTTCATGACCGTAAAGAACGGGATGATGAGACGGATATGTGGGAACGAATCAACCGTGAAATAAGACAACAGGAGAAGAAAACACGAGTAAGAGAATATATAAAAAGATTTTTAATACCTGTATCGGTAGCTGCTTGTTTGTTGTTGGCATATGTGATAGATAAAGGAGAGTTTTCGGATAACAGTTGGACTTTGGATGCCTATGTAGGCCAGTTGGCAGATGTAGCGGAAGCAAGTGGTCAAGTACAATTATTGCTTTCAGACAAGCGGAAAGTACAGATAGATAAGGACACAGTCGGTATTGTTTATTCTTCTAATGGAAAGATTCAAATAGAACAGGAAGAACATACTGTTAGTGAAACGAGTGAAAATACAGATGAGGCAAAAGGGTTTAATCAAATTATTGTTCCTAAAGGGAAATATAGTCAATTAACGCTTTCGGACGGAACACGGATGCATGTCAATTCCGGTACACGGGTAGTGTATCCGAGAGTCTTTGCCGATAACCGAAGAGAAATATATGTAGAAGGAGAAATTTATCTGGATGTAACTCCTGATAAAAGTAGACCATTTGTAGTAAAGACACATCAATTTAATGTAGAAGTATTGGGAACTTCCTTTAATGTCAATGCTTATAAAGGAAAAAAACAGTCAGAAGTAGTTTTGGTGGAAGGCTCTGTGAGGCTTAGCGACAAATATCAAAAAGAAGTTTTGATGAAGCCTGATAACCTAGTTGTTGTAAGTGAAGGACGTGCTAGCCGGATTAAGCGCGTGCGTGCAAAAGACTATACGGCTTGGATTAATGGTTTGCTTATCTTGCACAACGAACCATTGATGAGTGTGTTCGAGAGGCTGAACCGTTTCTATGATATCCCCATTGTTGTAGCACCCGCTATACAAACTGAAATTGTAGATGGAAAGTTGGATTTACGTTTACCTTTGTCCGAACTGGTTAGGATGATTTCAGTAGTGGTGCCGATTGATTGTCAGATAATTGATGGAACCTATTATATAAGTCCGAAGCGACAGCAATAAAAAACGGATGGTACCGCAAATACCATCCGAATTGAAAAAAGGGATAATAACCAATAACCGATGATTAAAATCCTTAATAATACAAATTTATGGATAATCTATTAACTTGCAATGCGGATTGTAATAAAAAGACAGAGGGTGGGTAACTTTAAGTTTTTTTATAAAAGACTAAGGAAGAATGCGCTAGTTGATAGAAAAAAGCTACATTTGTAAACCTTATCATTAATTGCAAGCTATTTAAAAGACACATGACGGATATCGAGCTATGGACACGAATACTGAAAGGTGATAAAGTTGCTTTTGAGGAACTATATCATCGTTATTATTCTTCTTTGTTTGGGTATGCTCTTCGTCTGAACTTTGATGAAGAAACGATTAAAGATTGTTTGCAGGATATGTTTGTTAAAATATACGTAAGTCATTCTTCTCTTCCTACCTTATCTTATGTGAAGTCTTATCTATATCGTACTTTATTAAATGCTCTGTTAGATTCCTCCAAAGCTGCCCGTAACCGTAGCTTGCCATTGGATGAGTACGTTGATATTCCTATCGACGACACAGGCTTGATGCAGATTTTTGAGGCAAATGATTCTGACCTGAAGAAGGTCCAATTATTGAAAAAGGGTTTTCAGCAACTGTCTTCCAAACAAAGAAATGCCATATATTTTCGATTTGTTCAAGAATTTTCGTGGGATGAACTAGCAGATATGTTTGAGATGTCTTCTCATTCGTGTATGAATCTAGTAGGACGCTCGGTAGCTAAATTGCGTCAGATCGTTTTGACTGGAGGGCAATTTCACTAAAAAAATCTTTTGCACATTTTTTCCTGATAAATTGAGGAGTAATAAAGAGCTCGTTCGTCTTATCAATAGAATGAACGAGAAAAATAACTAATATTTATGAACTTATAAATGAGAAACACTATGGGACCATGATTTTTTATGTTTTTCCCTATTCGTTGATGATACCGCAAATATCATTCGGATGCAGAAAGGGGCTTAATACACAATTACCGATGTAACATTCTTAAACATTTAATTCTATGATTAACTTTATGGCTAAGGAGGATTCTGTAGTTAGGAAAAACGGCAAGTATCTCCTTCTATTTGTTTTTTGTTTTTTGGTCGTTGCTTTGCAGGCTAAATCTCCGGTTTATGGGCAGGCCAAAACGTTTACGGTATCGCTGAAAAATGTAACTTTGAAAGAAGTTATTTCTTATGTGGAAAAGAATAGCCAATATGTATTCTTTTTTAAGCCGGAAGTGATAAATCAGTCAACACAAATCAGTGTGAGTTTAAAAAATGCAACTGTTAAGCAACTGTTGGATAAGGTCTCGGAGCAAGCTAATATTGTATATGAAATGAAAGAACGCCAGATAGTTCTGAAAGAGAAAAAAGTATCAGAGCAAAGCGTTTCGCAGAAAAAACGTTTGCTTCAGGGGCTTGTGAAAGACGAACAAGGAAATCCGATTATTGGTGCCAGCATTCAGTTAAAAAATACGGGAACAGGGGTTATTACAGATCTAGATGGCTTATTTCAGATACAAGTAACCGATAAAAATTCCGTAATTGTCATATCTTATATAGGATATGTGACTCAGGAAATTTCAGTAGGAGATCGTTCTTCGATAACTGTTCAGTTGAAAGAAGATACGAAGTCACTAGAAGAAGTTGTAGTTACAGCATTTGGTGCTACACAGAAAAAAGAAACAATGGTTGGGGCTATCCAGCAAGTACGCCCTGCCGAATTGAAAGTTCCTTCTTCCAGTTTAAGTACCAGTTTTGCCGGACGTATGGCCGGTGTGATTGCTATACAACGTAGCGGACAGCCCGGTGCTGATGGAGCTGATTTTTGGATTCGTGGTAAATCGACCTTCGGCGATGCTACAGGCGTTTTAATTGTATTGGATGGGGTAGAAATCAGTTCGAGCGATTTGAATGCTTTGGATCCGGAAGTCATTGAAAGTTTTTCTATCTTGAAAGATGCTACGGCTACGGCTATGTATGGAACCCGCGGAGCAAATGGTGTGATGATTGTCACTACTAAATCCGGTCAGGACCTTTTAAAGCCGATAATTAATTTCCGCTTGGAAACGTCTATGTCCCAACTTACTTCTGTTCCCGAAATGGTAGGAGGAGTTGACTATATGAAGCTTTATAATGAAGCCTTGACAACTCGTGGCATCACAACCGGATTATATGATGATACTAAAATCAGGGCTACGGAACAAGGGTTGAATCCATTGGTTTATCCGAATGTAGACTGGTATAATGAAATGTTTAATAAGAATGCTTTTGCGCAGCGTTTTAATTTTAATATTCGTGGAGGTAAAAAGGCGGTTACCTATTTTATGAGTGCATCGGTGAAGCATGATGCTGGTAATCTGAAGTCATTGAGTAAGGATTATTTCTCATACAATAACAATATCAATGTGATGCGTTATGATTTTGTTAATAATCTGAGTATAAAAGCAACAAACACTACCAAAATATCATTGGGATTAAATGTAAGTTTACGGGATTGGAAAGGGCCTTCAGCAGGTGTTGATGGAATATTTTCTATGTCAAGAGAAGCTTCTCCCGTTGATTTTCCTATTGTATATCCGGCTCGTAATGATAAAGAGATTTATACGCTTTGGGGAGGTATGAGTGGTGGTATTTATAACAACGGTTACCGTAATCCGGTAGCTGAGTACGTTGTCGGTTATAAAAAGCAATTTGCCAGTACGGTAAATGCAAATATTCGTTTAGACCAGGATTTAAAAATGGTAACTAAAGGATTAAAACTCCATGTATTGGCTTCTTTTAAAAACTGGTCAAAGACGGAAACTACACGTAAAGCTGGTTATAATCAATTTGAGATTGATCAATACAATGAAGCTACGGGAGAATATACATTAAGTAGAGTGGGTAATGAACAAAAAACGGCTTTAAATACGGAGGGAGCTGCCACAGGTGACCGTAGAATATTTATTCAAGCCTATTTGGACTATAAAAGAAAGTTTGGCGTACATGATGTCAATGCAATGCTTTTATATAATCAGGATCAGTTAGACAATAATAAACCGGATAATCTCTTATCTTCTTTACCACGTCGGAAACAAGGAATTGCCGCACGTCTGTCTTATGCTTATGATGACCGTTATCTGGCTGAAGTCAATTTTGGATATAATGGTTCGGAGAACTTTGCGAAAAACAATCGTTTCGGTTTTTTCCCTTCAATAGCTTTGGGATATAACATCTCACAAGAAAAGTTCTGGGAACCGATTTCAAATGTGATATCTCATTTCAAATTGCGTGGTTCTTATGGCTTGGTTGGTAATGATGGTATCAATGAGCGTTATGCTTATTTGGAAGATATTGTTTTATCTAGTGATAAATGGAAATATACGACGGGAGTAAATCAGAATGTTAATTTACAGGGTCCCGTATGGAACCGTTATTATAATCCGAATTTAACTTGGGAGGTAGGGAAAAAACTGAATGTCGGATTTGATATGCAGTTATTTCATCAAGTCAATTTGAATTTTGATGTATTTAAAGAGATTCGTAGTAAGATCTATATGCAGAAAGTAAATACTCTTCCTGATTTCATAGGAACTGGTGAAACGAAAATCTATGAGAATAGCGGTAAGATGAAGAATGTCGGATTTGATATAGCGTTGGATTACAATAAACAGATAACAAAAGATTTCTTTTTATCATTTAAGGGGACACTTACTTATGCGCATAATACGATTTTGGAGCGTGACGAACCTCCGTTCCAGTT
Organism: Bacteroides caccae; assembly: GCF_002222615.2. Lineage (NCBI taxonomy): Bacteria > Pseudomonadati > Bacteroidota > Bacteroidia > Bacteroidales > Bacteroidaceae > Bacteroides > Bacteroides caccae. Next base: position 902,140 of record NZ_CP022412.2, read on the forward strand.
GTATCCTAATTTGTCCAGTGTAGGATATTCCAGAGGGCAGCATTTGGTTTATGTAGCGGATGGATTATTCCGTGACCAGGCTGATGTTGATTCACATGCCGAACAAACATTGGGGTATATTCCTCAGCCGGGCGATATTAAATATGTGGATCAACCAGATGCAAATGGCAATTGTGATGGGATTATTAATACCAATGACCGTGTTTATATGGGCTATCCGGAAGATCCTGAGATTGTATATGGTTTCGGTCCTTCAATGAAATATAAGAATTGGGATTTTTCATTTTTCTTCCAAGGGGCAGCTCGCACTTCTATTCTAATGTCGGGTTTTCATCCGTTTGGGAAAAATGCTACTCGTGGTGTTATGAAGTTTATCGCTGATGATTATTGGAGTGAAAGTAATCCGAACCCGAATGCAGCTTATCCACGCTTGACTCGTGATACCAATGCTAATAATACGGTAAATTCTTCATATTGGTTGCGGAATGGTGCTTTTCTTAAGTTGAAGAATGCAGAAATTGGCTATACATTCAAGATGTTCCGTGCTTATTTGAACGGTTCGAATCTTTTGACTTTCTCACCTTTTAAGCATTGGGACCCGGAAATGGGTGGTGGTAGTGGTATGAAATATCCTACTCAAAGAGTATTTAATATTGGAATTCAATTCACCTTTAAGTAAAAAGCTATGAAAAAGTTTGCAATTATATTATTAATGGGAGGAGTACTCCTTTCTGGATGTAATTATTTGGATATTGTTCCGGATGAGCGTAATACACCGGAAAACACTTATCAGAATCCTCAGGCAGCAAAGAATTATTTGTATTCTTGTTATTCAAAAATGCCTGATCCGCGAGTGAGTGAAGCGCTTGATAAATATTCGGCAGCGGAGATTATTAATGTGATCGAAAAAAGTGAATGGGTTACTTTTCCGCGTGGTTATTATTCACCGAGTTCGCCACAGTTGACAAAAGGATATTATGATAATATTTGGACAGGTTTGCATCAATGTTATCAGTTTTTGAGTGTGGTGGATTTTACACCTGACATAGAACCGGATGATTTACAGCATTATAAAGCAGAAGCTACCTTGTTGATTGCTTATTATCATTGGTTGTCTTTCCGAGCCTATGGTCCTTCGGTAATTATGAGAGAGAACATAGATCCGCTTACCCCTATTGAAGAACTTCCCGAGCGTTCGAGTGTAGATGAAGTAGTTCAATTTATTGATGAAAAGATTACTGAGGCGGAAACAATAGGGCTAGCTGAGAAACATGATGGAGATGATTACGGGCGTTTTACGAAGTATGTGGCAGAAGCTTTACGTGCGAAAGTACATTTGTATGCTGCTTCTCCTTTGTTTAATGGCAACTCTGATTTCTTTGCAGGCTTTAAAAGTCCGTTGGATGGCCGTTTTCTAATATCTCAGACGGTTGACATAGAAAAGTGGAAAACTGCAGAGACGGTGACACGTAAGGCAATTGCTGATTTGGAGAATGCCGGTTATCGTTTATATAATGAAGTAGGACATGATGATGCTGGTACTCCTTCGGCTAATAAACCGGGGCCCGTGAATAAAGCTCAACGTGCTGTACGTTATACTTTTATGGATAATGTAGGTGGCACAAATCCAGAAGTGATCATGGTTGATACTCGTAAAGAAGGGACGTATGCTCTTCAGAATCAGTCTACTCCAAAACAAAAGGCATCTAATGGATATAAAAATTCATGGGGTATTTTGGCTCCGACATTACAGACTGTTGAGATGTTCTACACAAAAAATGGTTTACCTATTGATGAGGATAAAGAATTCGATTATTCCGGGAGATATAAAATTGTGAATATGCCGGTAAATTATGATGGAAATAATTATTTTGCTCAATCAAATGGAAGAACTTTGAATTTACATTTAAACCGAGAGCCGCGTTTCTTTGCGTGGATTGCATTTCATAATGGAAATTATGAGATCATGAAATATAATGGAAAAGTAGTTAATACGAATAATGCAAAAAAGGCTATAGTAGTGAAATTCAGAAAAAATGATGCTAATGGCTGGGAAGATGGACAAACAGGTAATTACACAGGTACCGGATATCTGAATAAGAAGTTCGTTCATCCTGCGTTTCAGAATGGTCCGGTTCATTACCCCTATCCGGTGATTCGTATGGCAGAAATGTATTTGAATTTAGCTGAGATTTTAATAGAACTGGATGCTTTGGAGAATACGACGGGACGCTTGGAAGAAGCTAAAGGTTTAATTGATAAAATTCGTGTTCGTGCAGGTATTCCTACTATTGATGAGGCATGGAAAAAGGCGAATCATCCGGAGAAAGCGAATACTGCTGAGGGACTTAGAGAGATAGTACGCAGAGAACGGCAGATAGAATTTTATTTGGAGAACCAACGTTTCTGGGATTTACGCCGTTGGAAAGATGCAGGCATTTTGGGTGAGAAAGTATGGGGTATGAATATTGAAGGAGATACAGATGAGACATTCTTTGTGCCAACTGAATTACAGAATATTCGTACTTTTAAACAGGCACAATATTTGATGCCTATTCCTATGACAGAAACCAATAAGGTTCCTCATATTGTCCAAAATCCAGGATATTAATCATAATTATTGTTTGAAGGAGGCTTATATTGATACCTCTTAGGTTCATATAAGCCTCTTTTTATTTATAATTTAAACAAGATGACTATTAAAAGTATATTTATTTTAGGGTTGTTGAATGTCTGTTTTGGGATTACCGTACAAGCTACTCCTGTCAATTTTGTTGCTATTCCTTATTCTGATATCAATTCATTGGCAAAACAGCTGAAGACATCCCGTTATAGTCCGTTTGAGAATCCTACCGGATTATATTTTGAAGAAGGCGAAACGATACAGGTAACAGCTCCTGATTTACAAGGTTATCAATTGAATCTATTGTTGGTCGACTTTAGTAAACCTGCTGAAGGTGAAAAGAAAGAGAAGACTACCGTATTTACTTTAAAAACAGGAAATAATAAGTTTTATGCTCCTCATAAGGGATTGGTTTATGTAAGCTATTATGTAAAGGATTGCCGGAAGGCTCCGGAACAGAAACTTACCTTTCACACAGGAATTAATAATGGGGTGTTTAATGCCTATCAACATACGAATGATGAATGGAAGCGAATGTTGGATAGCGCGATAGCAGAAGTGATTGATATGCAGGGAAAATATGTACATCTGACTTTCGATGTAAAAACTCTGCGTGAAAAAGGAAGTGATTGCGGAGTGGAGATGATTCGTATGTATGATCGAATTATTCTGTGGCAGCAGGAAATGTTGGGAATTGATCAGTTCGGTTATCGTACGAACAACCATATGTTTGCTCGTATCAGTTGGGCAGGTCCGCCTAATGCAAATGGGAAAGGAGTCTCTTTTCCTCGTACTTCTTCTATTATTCGTCCCGAAGATATCCGAAATTCCAATTGGGTAATCGGGCATGAATTCGGTCATGTGAATCAGGTACGTCCGGGCTTGAAATGGCATGGAACAACGGAAATTACTAATAATATTCAGGCGGCATGGATACAATATCTGCTGCGTCCGGAAGGCCCCTTTAGGATAGAGCATTCCAAAGCTCCCGACGGTACAGGGCAAAAAGTTTATGGTGGTTTGTTTAATTGGCATTTCAATCATTGTGTCGTACAGCAAAAGCCTTTGCTATATAACCCTCGAACATCGTTTACGCCTCCCTATTCAGATAATAAAAATCCTTTTGTACGTCTTTGTCCGTTTTGGCAACTACAAATTTATAATGCACTTACAAATTTTGGAAAACCGGATTTCTATGCGCGTATAAGTGAGATTGTACGTCGGACAAATGAACAGGATCTGACAGTAGGTGAACTTCAATTGAACTTTGTTAAGAATGCCTGCGATGTAATACAGGAAGATTTAACAGACTTTTTCATAAGATGCGGTATGCTCCGGTCTGTAGATACTGAAATTGGTGATTATGGAGGTAACCGGCATTTAAGTATTTCTCAAAAGCAAGTAGAGGAAGTTATCCGTTATGCTTCTCGATATCCAAAACCTAAATCTCCGGTTATACATTATATAACAATGAATAGTGTCAAAGCTTTCCGTGAACAGTTACCTGTACAGGGTATAAAAGGAAAGGGGATTCGTGTGGAGGGTGAATCTTGTTATATTTCTCATGATATATGGAAGAATGTAGTGGTTTTTGAAGCCTATCAGGGAAGTAAATTGCAGCGTGTTTCTATGGTAGGTACGGGAACTGAGGACAATACTGAGACAATCGCATATTTTCCGAATGGATGCGACCGGTTAGTGGCTGTTTCTTGGGACGGTAGACGGAAGGATGTTTTTACATTATAGCTCTTTTAAATACTCATAACGAATCTAATCATGAAACATATTTATTCTTATTTATTCTTACCATTTCTCTTTTTTTTATTTGCATGTAGTGATACGGAAGAAAATTTGATTGATCCTTATTTGACTGTTGAGCTCGAAAATAATGTATTCAATGTACCTATTGAAGGAAAAACGGGAACTATAAAAATACATACCAATTTGTCTGATTGGGAATTGGTTCCTAAAATTTCAAGTGGATACGATTGGTGTAAAACTTCTATTGGTTTATCGGCTTCAGATATTCATTTACTGACATTTAATGTCGCTCCTAATGAAGAAGTGGGCAGGCGTGAGGCTGAGTTCGTTCTACGTGGTACAGGAGTTGAAAGTATACCTTTTCGAGTGGTACAGTTAGGTTCAGAACCGGAAATATTGGTAAACATTGAATCAAAACTTTTATCAAAGGAGGCACAAACATTTACTATGAAAGTGACAGCTAATGTAGAATATACCCTTCAGAATGAAGAAAAATGGCTGACATTGAAAGAAGGACCGGATACGAGAGGAATGGTGGAGTCGGAATATCAATATAGTGTGACTGCTAATATTGGTTTATCTCCACGTAGAGATATAATTCGAATAAATTCGGTTGAGCAAAGTGATGAACCTGTTGTGATAGAGGTTGCAGTAGAACAGGAAGCTGCAAACGTTGATGATGTTATTCCGGATGATATTAAGGTAAAGGTTGAAAGTGTTGGGATGATTCAAGGTACTGTTTATGGTGATGGAAAGTCGGGACCGGAAAAGACTATTGATGGTGATCTGAATACTCATTATGGATCGGGCACAAGTGCAAAACGGGAACCTATCATATTTGAGTATACACTGCAGGAAGGGACAGAAAAAGTTGATTATGTTATTTTACATCAAAGAAAAGCGGGAATAACAGTACATAATCAATTAACAAAAGGGGAAATAGCATATAAGTCTGCTGCGGTAACGGAATGGACTAAATGTGGTTCGTTTGATGAGTCAATAATAGTGCCGTCTATTCGGATGGATGTGAATGTGGTAAAACCTACTCATTTTCGTCTTACATTTGAACGTACACCAGAACCAAATCAAGGCAGTGTTGCTCTGGCAGAGTTTGAATGTTATCAGAAAGCAGAAGGTACTGATTTTGATCTGGCGGCTGATGCTGTTTATTTTGAAGGCAATGTTTTTTCTCAATTGAAACCTACGACTACCCAAGCTGACATTGTGAAAATCACTCATCCGATGATACGTGCCATTGCACAAGAACTTTTAGACAATACTTATCCGAGTGAGTTTCGGGTACGGACTTACCAGTCTTGTAAAAATCCGGTAACAGTTGGTGAAGGGTTGACAATTGGTAAAAGAAGTATTTGCGATAATCCGACAGGATTATTTTTTGAAAAGGATAAGAAGTATATTATATTTGTAGGAGACGAGATAGGTGATAAGACCCTAAACTTATATATCAAGGATTGGCGTGAAGGAGGCGAAAATCAGACTATTAGATTAAAAAGTGGTTTAAATACAATAATAACGACAGTAGACGGTACAGGGTATATACAGTATTGGACAGATATGGAAGTATATGAACCTGCCGTAAAAGTACATGTATGTTACGGTAATGAAATAGGATTTTGGGATGTACGTGCCGGACATACCAATGAAGATTGGAAACGTATTCTTAATTTAGCGAATATATGTGTCCAACGTTTGAATGTAACTAATGCTATGCTGGATGTTTTAGGTGAACGTGTTCAATTGATAAATACAGTTAATGCATTTAATACTTATTGTCCGGATGATATTATGAGTATAATGAATATGCATGATGAACTAATGCAGATAGAGTATATGATGATGGGATTAGTTAAAAACAATGCAGTTCCCCGAAATCGTATGTTGGGTGTGCGTTCATGGGGAGGATCCCCTAATTGGAATGGCACTTGTGCTAATTTTCCCAATAGTGAACAAGCTATGCTTGATAAAGGAGTTTTTCTTCAGAATATCTGGGTATTCGGGCATGAATTTGGTCATGGCAATCAAGTGGCTCAAATGAAAGGAGCCGGTTGGGCGGAAGTAACAAACAATATTTATGCGCAACAAGCCATGTATCAGATGAATAATGCTGCTTGTCGTTTGGAGCATACTGAATTTAAAAGGCAAGGTTATAATGATAAAGTAGTTGCCGATCGTTTTAATGCCTATTTGAATGATGCAATTGTGAAGAAAAAACCGTATTTGACACATGAAGGCGGACTTGTTAATGACCCTGAAAAAGGTGAATATTATAGTGCTGATCCGTTTGTTTCATTGGCTCCTCTTTGGCAATTATCTCTCTTTTTTATGTTAACAGAAGATGCTCCGTGGTCTAAACCTGATTTCTGGCCAGATGTACATTGGGCAGCTATTCACGATAATAATTCGGTATATACTTATGGCGAAAAATATGTAAATTTCATGAAACGTGCGATGGATGCATCAGAGATGAATTTGACCGATTTCTTTAAAAAGATGGGATTACTGCGGGAGATTAATATGAAAGTCGGGGATTATGGGCCGGCAAAGCAAATAACGATAACGAAAGAAATGGTAGGGGAGATAGAAAACTATGGTAAGAGTAAATCTCCGGTACCTACTCCTGTTATTTATTATATATCTGGAAATAGTCTGGATACATATAAAAAACAACTTTCTGTACAAGGAGTTTTTAATCAAGGGGTATCTAATGGTAATCTTTCGAAAACAGTTTCTCATTCGGTGTGGAAAAATGTCGTAGCATTTGAAACGTATGCTGGTAATGAGTTAGTTGAAGTTTGTATTGTCGGTACAGGAACTATAGATAATTCAAGTACATTTATTCGTTATCCCAAAGGGGCTACTCGTATTGAAGCTGTCTCTTGGGATGGTAAAAGAACTTTGGTTTGTGGTACAAGATAAATTTATATGTAAAGAAAAGTATGAATATATTAAAGTATATATGTCTTCCCGGATTGTTAGTTTCCGGTGACATTCAGACCGTCTCGGCGGTAGAAAGTAAAACTGATAAAAATCCGAATATATTGGTGATCTTGATTGATGATGCGGGTTATAATGACTTCGGATTTATGGGATCAAAAGAGATGCAAACTCCTAATATTGATGCTTTAACCAGTGAGGGAGTCGTATTTACCGATGCTCATGTGGCTGCGACAGTAAGCAGTCCCTCAAGAGCTTGTCTTATCACAGGGCGTTATGGACATCGGTTCGGCTATGAATGTAACTTATCGGACCGTACTAATGGCCTTCCTTTGGAAGAAGAAACGATTGCGGAAGTATTTAAAACGAATGGATATCGTACTGCTGCTATTGGTAAGTGGCATTTGGGAAGTAGGGATGAACAACATCCTAATAATCGTGGATTTGATTTGTTTTACGGTATGAAAGCGGGGGGACGTGATTATTTTTATAATGAAAAAAAGAGTGACCGTCCCGGTGATGAACGTAACCTGTTATTGAATGACAGGCAAGTGAAATTTGAGAAGTATTTGACTGATGCTTTCAGTGAAAAAGCGGTTGAGTTTATAAATGAAAGTTCTCAGCCTTTCATGATGTATTTGGCTTATAATGCGGTGCATACTCCAATGCAAGCAACCGATGAAGATATGGCTAAGTTTGAAGGGCATCCGAGACAAAAACTAGCTGCAATGACCTATGCACTCGACAGGGGCGTAGGCACTGTAATTCGTGGACTGAAAGATAGTGGGAAATTTGATAATACATTGATTTTTTTCTTAAGTGATAACGGAGGAGCCACTACCAATCAGTCTTCAAATTATCCTTTGAAGGGTTTCAAAGGAAATAAATTTGAAGGTGGACATCGTGTGCCTTATTTTGTAGTATGGAAGAATGGAATTCCTGCTGGCAAGCCTTATGATGGTTTGGTTTCTTCTTTGGATATTTTTGCGACAGCTATTGATGCGGCCAGTATATCGAAAACACGTAATAGATTGGACGGTGTATCATTACTACCTTACCTGAAAGGTAAAAAAGGGGAACCCCATAAAGTGTTATACTGGCGTAAAATGGATACACGTGCTATTCGTTCGGGAGATTATAAATTAATCATCACTCATGGGGTTGATTCTGTATTGTATAATATCCGAAGAGATCCTGAAGAGATGAATAATTTGATAAACAAAGAGCCGGATTTGTATCATAAACTGGCGAAAAAATTGGCTAAATGGGAGAAAAATGAGTGTATTGAACCCTCATGGCTGGAAGAAGGCTGGCGAAAAATAACCAATAGGTATCATCAGCAGTTGATGCATAATGAGATTAAAACAGCTCAGGATTTATATAAGAAAAAATAGATAACTTATTAAGTATCCATAAAAAAAGAGACGGATGAGACATTTATATTTTCCGATATTGGCTGGTGGGTGTATGTTTGTATCAGCCTTACATGCACAGAACGAACGTCCCAATATTGTATTTATCATGGCTGACGATTTGGGTTGGAATGATCTTGGCATAACCGGAAGTGATTATTATGAGACGCCTAATATTGATAAACTGGCTTCTGAAGGGGTTTTCTTTGATAATGCTTATGCAGCGGCAGCCAATTCGGCACCGAGCCGTGCCTGTTTTATGACAGGTCTCTATACTCCGAGACACGGAGTATATACTGTGAGTCCTTCAGCGAGAGGAGATAAAACCAAGCGTAAATTGATTCCTATTACAAATACGGAGGACGTGCGGACAGACTTTGTTACTTTGGGAGAGGCATTAAAACAGCAGGGATATGTGTGCGGGCATATCGGGAAATGGCATTTGGGTAGTGATCTTGATGGCAGTAAAACCGGTCCCCTATCACAGGGATTTGATTATAATATAGCCGGCGACAGGGCCGGTTCACCTTACTCTTATTTTTACCCTTATTGTAGAAAGCAAAAGTGCCATTTGGGATTGGATGAGGGGAGTGAGGGAGAGTACCTGACAGATCGTTTGACAAGTGAAGCTATTAAATTTGTAGAACAGACAAAAGACAAGCCTTTTTTCCTCTATATGGCGCATCATGCGGTTCATACGCCTTTAAAGGCTCCCCAGACTTTGGTCGATAAATATCAGAAAAAGACTAAGGGGAAGTATCAGACGAATGCAATTTATGCGGCTATGGTAGAAAATCTGGATTGGAATGTAGGCAGGTTATGTCATGCTATTGACTCATTAGGACTCTCGGAAAATACGCTTATTGTCTTTTATTCTGATAATGGAGGTGCTGCGGCAGCAACCAATAATTTCCGGCTTAGAGGAGCCAAAGGAATGCCTTATGAAGGAGGAATCAGAGTTCCGCTTATAATGAAATACCCTCGTAAGATAAAAGCGGGAACAGTAGTTTCAGAACCTGTAACAGGAGTTGATTTCTATCCTACTTTAGTAGCATTGACTGGTGGAATACCGGATAACGGGCTTGATGGCGAGAATATTTTTGATCGGATGAAGAAAGGTACATCGAAAGTTCAAAGAGCGCTTTTCTGGCATTTTCCTGCTTATTTGGAAGGTTATCAGGGGCTTGGTAAAGATTTTAGAGCAACTCCATATTCCATCATCCGTTCGGGAGACTGGAAACTGATTTATTATTATGAAGATAAGTCAATGGAGCTTTTTAATTTGAAAAATGATAGAATGGAAAGGAATAATTTAGTTAATTTGCAACCGACTCTCGCAAAAGAACTGTATACCAGACTGATGAAATGGCTTATAGATACCCGTGCAGATATTCCGACAGAACTGAATCCTGCATATATAAAGGCGAAAAAACAATAACCCAATAACAATTATATTATGAAGAACTTTGATTTATGGATGAGTATCAGCGGCTCTTTGTTGATCGCAGCGCCGATTCAGGCACAGAAGAAAGCAAAAGAAAAACAACCTAACGTAATCTTTATTATTGCTGATGATTTAGGCTATGGAGATATGAGTTGTTATGGTGCCCATCGCGTTCAGACTCCTCATGTAGATGCATTAGCCAGTAGTGGTATTCGTTTTACGGATGCGCATGCGGTAGCTTCAACGAGTACACCGTCACGTTATTCTTTATTCACCGGACATTATGCCTGGCGTAGAAATGATACGGGAATTGCCCGTGGTGATGCAGGTATGGTTATCCGGCCGGAGCAAACTACGATTGCAGATATGTTTAAGTCTGCCGGATATACGACCGGAGCTATCGGGAAGTGGCATTTAGGCTTGGGGGATAAAACGGGTACGCAGGATTGGAACAAGAAAGTTAGTCCGGGGCCGGAAGATTTGGGATTTGACTACTCTTGCCTAATGGCTGCTACCGGTGACCGCGTGCCTTGTGTATGGATGGAAAATCAACAGGTGCTTAATTATGATCCATCGGCTCCTATTGAAGTAAGTTATACAAAGCCTTTTCCCGGCGAACCTACCGGAAAGAATAATCCGGAGTTATTGACAAATTTGAAACCGTCTCCGAATCATGGTCATAATCAGGCTATCGTTAATGGAATTTCCCGTATCGGATATATGAAGGGAGGAGGTAAAGCACTTTGGAAGGATGAAGACATTGCTGATACGATAATTGCGAAAACGGTAGGTTTTATCGAAAGAAATAGTGATAAACCTTTCTTCCTGTATGTAGGAACCAATGATGTGCATGTCCCTCGTTTTCCGCATCCTCGTTTTGTAGGCAAAAGCGGAATGGGGTATCGGGGAGATGCCATTCTTCAGTTTGATTATACGGTAGGTAAGATTCTGGAGGCATTAGAGAAACAGGGATTGCGGGAAAATACTTTAATTGTATTGAGTAGTGATAATGGTCCGGTGGTGGATGATGGCTATCAGGATCAGGCGGTAGAACTGTTGGGCGACCATCGTCCTTGGGGAAACCTGCGTGGAGGTAAATATAGTAATTTTGAAGCAGGTACTCGCGTTCCGTTTATTGTCAGCTGGCCTGATAAGGTGAAAAAAGGTAAAACTTCGGATGCTTTGGTGTCTCAGATTGATTTATTTGCTTCAATGGCTGAATTGGTGGGACAAGAGATGCAGTCGGGTGCCGGAGTAGACAGTCAGAATCAGTTGAAAGCCTTTTTGGGAACTGATCGTAAGGGACGTGATTATGTGATCGAAGCTTCTGGTTCTTTGTCTGTTTCAGACGGAGCCTGGAAATATATTACTCCGAATAAAGGGGCAGCTTTTATGAAACTGACAAGGACTGAGACTGGTAATGCTCCGGTAGATCAACTATACAATCTGAAAAAGGACAGAGGTGAGAAAGAAAATCTGGCTGAAAAATATCCGGAGAAGGTGAAAGCTATGAAAGCCATATTGGAACGGGAAAAAGCGAATACTAAGTAAGATAGGATATTCGGATGTTTAGGGATATGGCAAGGTGTAGGTAGAGAACCGAATTTTAATCATTGAATGTAATTATGTTTTTATTAAATCTTTTAGTAGCAGCCTCGGGAACGGTAGCAGGTTATCAGGAACGTCCTAATATTATTGTTTTTCTGGTAGATGATATGGGACTTATGGATACTTCCGTTCCTTTTCTGACAGACGGGAGCGGAAATCGGGTGAGGCATTCTTTAAATAATTGGTATCATACTCCCAACATGGAGAGGATGGCCGAA